>JAPOUR010000055.1 GCA_026708565.1 Candidatus Dadabacteria bacterium | reverse complement strand
CGCCTGCGGCAGGAAAAACAGTTTCTGGTTGCTCGCCCCGAGACCCTGCCCGAAAAGCCCGCCGAGGCTGAACGCCACCATGGACTGCACCGCCTGATAGCCGGAATCAATATAGTTTGCCCACGGGTCAAGGAATGACAGCAGCCTTGCTTTTCTGTAGGGCTCTATGATGACGGCAAGGATTGTGAACAGCACGCCCCCGCCCGCGAGGGCGGAAAGGTGCGACAGTTTCGCCCCGCCCGTAAAAAGCATCATCCCCATGACGGATATGATGATGAACGCCGCGCCGAAATCCGGCTCAACCAGTATCAGCCCGGCATAAACGCCGCCCGTTATAAGATACGGGGCGACCCCGCGGGAGAAACTTCCCATCACATCACCTTTGCGCGACAGCGATTCCGCCATATAAAGGAAGAACATAAACTTGGCAAACTCGGACGGCTGAAAAGTGAAGCCGCCTACTACTATCCACCTTCTCGCGCCGAACACCTCCTTGCCTATCCCCTCAAAAAGAACCGCGACAAGCAGCGCAATGCCGACAAAATACGCGGGCACGGCAAGTTTCTTAAGCCGCCTGTAGTCCGTCATCATAACCGCGCACATCAGGGCGAAACCGACCGCCAGATAGGCCATCTGCAGGTTGAAAAAGCGCCACGAGTCGCCGTGGTTTTCAAGGGCGTAAACCGAACTTGTGCTGTAAACCATCAGCGCGCCCGCAAGCGACAGGGCGGCGACAAAGCCGAGCAGGGTGTAGTCAAGCCCCGGCGGCCGCTTCTTTTTATTTAAGGGCGTGAACAATCCTTTTGAACTCCCTTCCTCTTTCCTCAAACGAGGAAAACATATCAAAACTTGAGCAGGCGGGAGAGAAAAGCACCGACCCGCCGGGCTCCGCATCGGCCAGAGCGCGGCGCACCGCCTCTTCAAGCGAGTTTGCAATGAAGGTTTTTGCAAGGCCGCCAAGCTCGGCGCGCATTGCGGCGCGAGACTCCCCGAACAGCACAAGGGAACTGACCTTGTTCTCCACCAGCGGACGGAGGCCGGAGTATCCGGTCTTCTTGTCCCTGCCGCCGGAGATAAGAACCACGGGGGCGGCAAGGCTCTCAAGGGCGCGGGCGGTGGCGGCCGGATTGGTCGCCTTGGAGTCGTCATAAACGCGCGCCCCTCCCGCCTCGCCCACAAACTCCATCCTGTGCGGCGGCGGGCTGAACTCCCTCACGGCAAGCGCGGTGAGCGCGGGGTCGCACCCGAGGATTGCCGCCACGGCGACCGCCGCCATGCAGTTCTCAAGGTTGTGCGCCCCCTCAAGTTTTGAGCCAGACAGGTCGTAACTCCCGCCGTTGAAAAACACCGTCCGTCCGCGCGCGGTCACAAACCCCGGGCGCGGGCCGGAAACGGAGCGGTCAAAAATCACCTTCCGCGCCTTTGAACCTTCCGGCATCGCCGCCGCCTCGCGGTCCCGGCCGTTTGCCACCGCCCATTGCTCCGGAGTCTGATTGGCGAACATTTTCCTTTTGGAGGCCACATAGTCGGCGTAGTCGGGATGGATGTCAAGGTGGTTGGGAGACACATTCAGAACAACCGCGACAAACGGGCTGAAGGCGGAGGTGGTCTTGAGTTGAAAGCTGCTCATCTCCAGCAGCGCAAGGTCGTAATCCCGCTCGTTTTCCACCGCGCTGATGAAGGGGTCGCCAAAGTTTCCGCCCACAAAAGGGCGGCGGCCGCAACGCCGCAGGATGGCCGCTATGAGGCCGGTGGTGGTGGTCTTGCCGTTTGAGCCCGTAACGGCGACAACGGGAAGCCCGGACAGGCGGAATGAAAACTCCGCCTCGCCCGTTACCTCGGCCCCGGCGGCGCGCGCGGCGCGGACGGGCGCAATGTCGGGTGAAACTCCGGGGCTCAGAATAACGGTGTCAGCGGAAACAAAATCGGCCTCACGGTGACCGCCCGCGGCAACGGTCACGCCCATGGCGCGCAACTCTTCCGCGCACGCAATCTCTTCCGGGCCCCTCAAGTCCGTGGCGGTAACGCGCGCGCCGCCGCGGGCAAGAAAACGGCTTACGGCCTCGCCGGTTTTTCCGAGGCCGACAACCAGAAACCGCCCGCCCCTGACAGCCATGTCATCCCGTGCTCCCACAGCCGCAGTCACCTGACCTTAAGGGTGGCAAGTGCCACAAGGGCCAGCACAAAAGACAGCACCCAGAAGCGGATAACCACTTGCGACTCATGCCAGCCCGCCTTCTCAAAATGATGGTGCAGGGGAGACATTCTGAACAGCCGCCTGCCCTTCAGGCGGAAGAAACCCACCTGCGCGATAACCGAAAGCGTCTCGGCGACAAATATGCCGCCTATCAGCACAAGCAGCGACTCCTGCTTGGTAACAAGCGCCGCAAGCCCTATGGACGCCCCCAGCGCGAGAGAGCCGCTGTCTCCCATAAAGACGCGCGCCGGGTAGGCGTTATACCACAAAAACCCGAGGCACGCCCCGCCGACCGCGGCGAGAAACACCGCGAACTCCGCCGCGCTCCGCACGTAGGGAATGTGCAGGTAACTTGCGAGAGTCGCGTTGCCCGCCACAAACGCCAGAATGTAGTAAGCCCCCACCGAGATAATTACCGACCCTATGGCAAGGCCGTCAAGGCCGTCCGTAAGGTTGACGGCGTTGGAAGTGCCGATGATAACCAGCAGGGCGAGCACAAAATAAAGCCAGCCCAGTTCAAACACCGCGCTCTTCACAAACGGCAATGCCACCGATGTGAACGAATACACGTTTGCCGCATGCCCCGCCCTCTCGTAAATCTCAAACTCCCCCCCCTGAATGCGGAGAAAAACCATGACCAGAACAACGCCCGCAACGCACTGTACAAGAAACTTCAGCCCGGCCCTCATGCCCTTTGAGCCGTAAAGTTTCATACGGTCATCGGCAAACCCTATGAGCCCGAAAACCGATATGAACACGACCGAAAACATCACCACCGGCTCCGCCGGGTTTCCCCACAGCAGGGTTGAAAGCGCAACGGCGAGAACAATGAACAGGCCGCCCATGGTCGGCGTGCCAGATTTTGCCATGTGCCCTTCGGGGCCGTCGGGGCGAATCTTTTCCCTTATCCTGCTGAAGTTCAGAAACGATATGGCCCTGCCGCCCAGAAGCACGCTCAGAAAGAAAGCGAAAACACCCGCTCCGAAAGAGCGGAAGGTCACATACTTGAACACATTGAGAAGCGCGATGTCGTCTTTAAGAAGATGAAGAAGGTAAAGCACGGCGGTCGCGCGGCCCTATGAGCCGCCTCCTTGCGGGCGCAACAGGGAGGTTATCCTTTCCATCTCCATCGCGCGCGAGCCTTTGATGAGAACTATATCCCCGGGCTTTGCCACGGACGCAATTATATCAGCCGCGTCCCCGTGCGACACCGCCGAGTGTGAGGAAACATCCGGCGCCCCCGCACGAACCTCATCCGCCATGCCGCCGAAGCCCACAAGAAAATCCACGCCGAGACGGGCGGCTTCCCGCCCCGCCTCCCGGTGGTATTCCGCGCTCCGGTCTCCCAGTTCAAGCATGTCTCCGAGAACCGCCACCGCCCCCGTTCCCGTAGGGGCGGCCTGTTTGAGCCTGCAAAGTTCGCGCAATGCGGCGGAAACCGAGTCGGGGCTGGCGTTGTAGCAGTCGTTAATCAGGGTGAGACCGCCGCGACCGCCGAGCACCTCCATTCTCATCCCGGCGGGCTCAAACCGGCGGACGCCTTCGGCGATAACGCCGGGCGGTATGTCCAGACACAGGCCGAGCGCCGCCGCGCAGAGAAGGTTCATAACGTTGTGCTCCCCCGCCGCCCGGACGCTGACGGGAAAGGCGCGACCGCCGAGCAGAAGACTGAAATCCATGCGGCCGGTTGAGTGCGTTACGCCGGAGGCGCTCACGTCGGCAGAGCGGGAGCGCATGGAAAAAGATGTTTTGCGGCATGAAAGACCCGCCGCGATGCCCGCCGCAAGCGGGTCGTCCAGATTGACGGCAAAGCGGCTTTCCTTTCCAAAGCCCTCAAAAAGGCGCGCCTTTTCCCCGGCGATTTTTTCCCTGCTGCCGAAGTTGCCTATGTGCGCCGTGCCTATGTTGGTCACCGCGCCCATGTCCGGCGAGGCTATCTCCGCAAGCCGCGCCATCTCCCCGGGGGAGTTGACGCCCGCCTCGGCAAGGCAGACCCCGCACCCCCCGCCCGCCTCAAGAAGGGTGAGCGGAAGCCCCAGATGGTTGTTAAAACTTTTTTTGCCCGCCACAAATTCGCGCCCCGAAGAGGCGACAACCGCCTCAAGCGCGCGGCGGGTGGTGGTCTTGCCGGTTGAGCCCGTAATGCAGACAACCTTCATCCCCGCGATGCTCTTTCTCCACAGGCGTGCCAGGTCGCCCAGAGCCGCAACGGTTGAGGGAACGGAGATGAGCGCGTCCGTGCGGCGCATTTCAAACAGGCCGCTTGAGTCCTCCACAACCGCCGCGCCCGCGCCCGCGCCCAGAGCGGCGGCAACGAAATCATGCCCGTCTCTTTGCGCCCTGACGGCAAAAAAAAGGTCGCCCGCGCGCACGGTCCGCGAATCTATTGAGACCCTCCGGAAAGCCCGCGCGCAGGCGGGGGACGCGCGCCCGCCCGTGGCGGCAAGAACGGTGTCAAGGCTTATCAAACCGGCTCCCCCCTACCCTTGAGAAACTCCGCCGCCGCCTCCCTGTCGTTAAAAGGCAGCCGCCTGTCGCCCACAATCTGGCTGGTCTCATGCCCCTTGCCCGCTATGAGCACAAGGTCTCCGGCGGCGGCGGCCGCAATGGCGTGGCCTATCGCCTCCCGCCTGTCCTCTATGCCGACCGCCCCGCCCCGCCCCGCGCTCATTCCCTTCTTTATCTCGCCGATTATCGCCGCCGGGTCTTCCCCCCGCGGGTTGTCCGAGGTGATGACGGCCACATCCGCCCCCTCGCAAGCAACGCGCCCCATCTCAGGGCGCTTTGCCCTGTCGCGGTCGCCCCCGCACCCGAACACCACAAACACCCTTCCGGAGCAAAGCGGGCGGACGGCGGCAAGCGCCCTTTCAAGGGCGTCCGCCGTGTGGGCGTAGTCCACAAAAACATCTATGGAGCAGCCGGGGCCGCCCACCCTCTCCATCCTTCCCGGCACGAAAACCGGAGACGAGAGCGCGGAGGCCACGGCGGCGGGCGGCTCGCCGAGGCGAAGCGCCACGGCGACGGCGGCGGCCATGTTTGAAAGGTTGTGGCCGCCTATCAGGTTTGAGTCCACATCAAGCGCCCCCCACGGAGTTTGCAAAGTGGCGGCAACGCCGTCCGGGGAGTGGCGCGCGCGGGATACGGACACATCGGCGGCGGCCCCTCCGGCGGAGCAGGTGACAACCTCGCCGGGCGCGGCGGCGGCTATGTCCGCGCCTACGGGGTCGTCAATGTTGATGACGGAAAACCGGTCTTTTTTTGCGCTTGCCGGAAGTATTTCGGTGAACAGTTTTTTCTTGGCCTCCGCATAGCGGCTCATAGTGCCGTGGTAGTCCAGATGCTCCGGGGTGAGGTTTGTAAAAACCGCCGCGTCAAAATCACAGCCGCTGACCCTCCGCTCCTCTATGGCGTGCGAAGACACCTCCATGCAGACCCTGCGCGCGCCCTCGGAGCGCATGCGGGAAAATATCCCGTGCAAACCGGTCACCGCCGGGGTGGTAAGGGTCGCCTCGCCGCTGAACGAGCCGCATTCCACAAGCACCGTTCCCACAATCCCCGAAACCGTTCCGCCAGACTCCCATATATGGCGGAGCAGGTGGCACAACGTTGTTTTGCCGTTAGTGCCCGTTACGCCGACAAGCGCAAAGGCGCGGGACGGATGCCCGTGGAAAAAATCCGCCGCGAGCCCCGCCGCCTTTTTTGAATCCTCCGCAAGGGCGCAACAGACCCCCGGAGCGCGGACGCGCCTACCGGTTATCAGCGCGGCGGCCCCTCTGGACAACGCTTCGGGAACATGGTCGTGCCCGTCCGCGCGGCGTCCCCTTACCGCCACAAACACGTCTCCGGGGCACACCTCCGAGGAGGCGGCGCGCACCCCGGTCACCTTCGCGGGAACTCCCGCATACACACGCGCTCCGGCGGCGGCGCACATATCTTCAAACCTCACCCGCCTCATATTGAACCGCCAGAAAAAGAGACCTCGCAAACCTCCCCCTTCTTTATCAGAGCGCCGGGGGGCGGGCTCTGGGCGGCGGCAAATCCCCGCCCGCTGACGCGCAGTTCAACCCCGGCCCTGAAAGCCCACCGCGCCACATCGCGGACGCTTTTGCCCCGTAGGTCGGGCGCGGGAAACGGCTTGTCCTCCGGGGCGGAGGCGGGAGCGCTCAACTCAAGCATGCCCAGAGTTCTGCCCGCTATGGCGGAAAACACGGGCGCGGCCACCTGCGAGCCGTATTTTTTTGTCCGGGGCCTGTTCACCACCACGACCAGCGCCATGAGCGGATTGCGGGCGGGGGCGAACCCCACAAAAGACGTTGTGTAGATGTTCTCAAGGTAGCCGCCTCCGGGGGCGGCTATCTGCGCCGTTCCCGTTTTTCCAGCGACCGTGTATCCGCTCACCGCCGCACGCCATCCCGTGCCCGCCGCCCGCCCCGAACCGCGCCTGCGCTCAACCGTTTCTCTCATCATGTCCGCCACCTTGCGGGACACGTCATAGGAGATCACCCTGCCGCGCGCCTCCGGCTTTTTTGAAAACACCACATTGCCCGCCGCGTCAACAATTTTGTCAACTATGCGGGGAATCATCATGTAGCCGCCGTTTGCTATCGCGGAGACCGCAACCGCCATCTGAAGCGCGTTCACGCTCACGCCCTGCCCGAACGCTATGGTCGCCAGACCGACCCTTCCCCAGTTCCGGGGCGGGGCGATAATGCCCCTGTGCTCGCCGGGGAGGAGAGTTCCGCTTCTCAGGCCGAAACCGAAATCCCGCAGATACCTGTGATACGTGTTCGCCCCGAGAATCTCCGCTATCTTGGACGAGCAGATGTTGCTTGAGTAAACCAGCGTGTCGGTAACGGTCAGGCGGTCGTGCGGGGACGAGTCCCGTATTGTGGTGTTGCCTATTGTGCGGCTTCCCCCCTCGCAGTCAAAAACCGTGTCCTTCTCCACCGCCCCCTCCTCAAGGGCGGCGGCCACAAGGAAGGGCTTCATTATGGAGCCGGGCTCAAAGGCGTGCAGCACGGCAAGGTTTCTCATGCCCGCGCGGCGGCGTTTGCCGTCCGATTCAGACTCAAGCGCGTCCGCCCCTCCCCCCCCTCCGGACACGGCGTCGTGAGACGCCATGGCAATAATGCGTCCCGTGGAGGGCTCTATCATCACCGCGCTCGCGCTGTCCGCCCCGAATTTTTCAACCGCATTTCTGAGTTCATCCTCAACCGCATACTGAATGTTTGAGTCCACCGTGAGAAACACGTCCGCCCCGTTTGACCGGGGGGCGGCGGGGGCGTCAAACAGCATGGGGTTGCCCCTGCCGTCTCTGCTGACCATTGTTTTGACGACCCTGCCGGAAAGGCGCTTGTTGAGGGAATACTCAAGCCCCTCAATTCCGCGCGAATCTATGTTGGTAAAACCCACCACCGGGCCCATCAGCCGGCCCTGCGGATATATCCTCTTCTGCTCCGTGCGGACCTCCAGCCCGGCAAGTTTCAACGCTCTCAGTTTGTCCGCGACATCTTCGGGCGGCGTTCTTGTCAGCCACACGAAAGACTGTTTCTTTTTTGAGGCGCGCCGGAGAACCGTTTCATAACTCACCCCCGACGCCCCGGACACGGCGCGGGCGAACTGTTCGGGGTCTTCAATCTTCTGAGGGTTCAGGGCGAACGAGTCCGCAAAGCGGCTTGACGCCACAAGGTTGCCGTGCCGGTCGTAGATTGCGCCCCGTTTGGAGCGGGGGGTGTGGTAGTCAACCTGCTGTATGCGCGCCCACCGCTTCGCCTTGCCGGTGTTTAGGAACTGAAGGTCAAACGCCCTGTATAGGACGACCGCAAACAGCGCCCCGAAAATCACAAGGCACACCCGGACGCGCCTTGAAAAGCCGCCGCGCCCGACCCGCGCCCTGCCGCGCCCCGTCATCTGCCCGCCCCCTCCGACTCGTATATGTAATCCCTGCGGCGGGGCTCGCGAAACCCTCTTTTCCGCGCCGCCTCGGTCAGCCGCCCGCTTGAAAACACCTCATTGTAGCGCAACTGCGCCTTGGCGACCTCCTCCGTCAGGCGTTCCTCCTCTTCAATCAGCATGGCGTTTTCCCGCGCAAGCGTATGCCACTCAACCCTGAAGCGCACATACCCGGCAAGCGCGGCCATAACGACCGCCGCGACAACCGCAATTTTGAAAAACAGGGAGGCCCTTTTCAGAAAAAGCCACCGCCGCCTTGCGTCAGCGTTTTTTACCCCCACCGGACTAAACCCTCTCCGCCGCCCTCACCCTGGCGCTCCGCGCCCGGGGGTTTCGTTCCACCTCGCCCCCGGACGGTTTCACGGGTTTTTTCGTAACCACCTTGAGCGTCTTTGTCTTTCCGCACCCGCACTGTGGAAGCCCCGGCGGGCAGACGCAATCCGAACTGAAAAAACTGAAAGCGCGTTTTACCACCCTGTCTTCAAGCGAATGGAACGAGATGACTACCAGCCGCGCCCCGGCGTTCAAAAGCGCCGGCGCTTTTTCCATAAATGTTTTGAGCGCGCCCATCTCGTCATTCACCTTGATTCTGAGCGCCTGAAAAGTTCTGGTCGCGGGGTGTGTGCGGGGCGGGTGAAATTTTTTGGGAATCGCGTCCGAAACTATAAGACCGAGGGCGCGGGCGGTGAGCACGGGCTCTTTTTCGCGGCTTTTCACTATGGCGGAGGCAACCGCGCCCGCGAACCTTTCTTCGCCAAGGCCCCTGAATATCGCGGCAAGCTCCTTTGCGCCCGCCGTGTTAACGATGTCCGCCGCTGTGGTTTTGAGCGATGTGTCCATCCTCATGTCAAGCGGCTCGTCCGCGCGGAAACTGAAGCCCCTTCCGCCCGCAAAGATTTGACGGGACGACACGCCGAGGTCCGCCACTATGCCGTCCGCTCCTTTTGCGCCGTGTTTTTCAAGCACATTTTCTATGTCCGAGAAGTTGGCGTTGACGATTGAAACCCTGTCGCCGAAAGGCTCAAGCCGCTTTGCCGAGGCGCGCGCGGCGTCCGGGTCGGCGTCCAGTCCGACGAGCCGCGCCCCGGCGTCCGCGGACGACATTATCGCCTCCGAATGCCCCCCCGTTCCCACGGTCGCGTCCACAAACAGACCGCCCCGTTCAAGGCCGCCCCGTTCGGGGCGAAGGTGGGATATCACCTCATCAAGCATCACCGGACTGTGGCAACACGCATTGTCTGTTGAAAATGAGGCGTTTTTCATCTGATTGCCCGTTAGTATAATGCTTGCCGTCCTCTCAAGGCAACAGCAGAGCGGGGGAGCAGTTTGAAAGTCTTCAGCGTAAAACTCAAAAACAGAAAAGACAACGTGGTATTCAACTCAATCCTCGGCGGATACTCGCACCTGATGTGGATAAGCGAGGAGAATCCGTCCGACCCGGTCATCAGGGTTTTTTCCACGCGCGGACTTGCGCAAGAGGCGCGAGACGCCCTTGAGAGGGCGCGGAGCGAGGTTGACTTTGATTTTGTGGAGACGCGGTGAGAGAGACGGCTGACCCCGGCAAGGGCGCGTTGAGGGACTGGAGAACGGTCGGCGGGCTGACTTTTGCGAGCAGGGTCGCCGGTTACGGCAGGGATGTTGCCATCGCCTATTTTTTAGGCGCGGGCGCGCAGAGCGATGCGTTTTATGTGGCGTTCCGCATACCCAACCTTCTCAGGCGGCTTTTCGCCGAGGGGATGCTGTCGGCGGCGTTCATTCCGGTTTTCACGGAAAAACTCAAAACCGGCGGCCCCGCCGGGGCGCGCGAGGGTTTTTCCGCCGTTTTTACCGCCCTTGCCGCCGCCGCCGCGCTGACCGCCGCGCTGGGGCTGGTCTTCGCCCCTCAAATCACGCGCCTTTTCGCTTCGGGTTTTGATGCGGAAACCTTCTCGCTCACAACCGATTTGCTGCGGCTGGTGTTTCCCTATCTGATATTTGTCTCCGTGGCCGCCGTTTCAATGGGCGCTCTCAATTCCGCCGGGCATTTTTTCGCCCCCGCAATCGCGCCTCTGCTGTTCAACATCGCGTTCATTGCGGCCCTTGTAATCTTTCACGGCAGTTGGGGCGACCCCGCAATTGCGGCGGGGCTGGGAGTGCTTGCGGGCGGCGCGTTGCAGAGTTTTATAAACGTGCCGTTTCTCCGCTTGCGCGGCCTCTCCCCCGGCTTTGTCAACATTTTCAAGCACTCCGCCCTGCTGAAAACAATCGGCGCCTTGATGTTGCCCCAGCTTTTCGGCGTGGCGGTTTACAACATCAACATCATTGTCAACACTCAATACGCCTCCCACATGGACAGGGGAACGGTGTCGTATCTGTATTTTGCGGAACGGCTGACGGAGTTCCCGCTGGGCATAGGCGCGGTCGCCATAGCCACCGCTTTGCTTCCCCGCCTGTCGGCGCGCGCGGCTGAGGGGGACATGGACGGTTTCAGGGAGCATTACGGCTCTTTGTTGAGGATGACGTTTTTTGTAACCGTCCCCGCGCTTGCCGCGCTTATTGCTCTTGCCGCTCCAATCTGCTCGGTTTTGTTTGAGAGGGGGGAGTTCACGGGTTCGGACGCGCTTTTTTCCTCCCAAGCCCTTGTGGGATACGCCGCAGGTCTGTGGGCGGTGGCGGGAATGAGGGTAACCGCGCCCGCATTTTTCGCCCTGAAGGACACAAGAACCCCCGCCCGCATAGCGGCGGTTGCGCTTTTGGTCAATCTCGCGCTCGGATATCTGCTCGGATTTGTGTTCGGGTTGAAGCACACGGGGCTTGCCCTTGCAAGTTCGGTGTCGGCGGCGGTTAACTTCCTGCTTCTTCTGAGCCTGTTGCGCGGCAGGGTGGGAGAGGCAACGGGGCGGGGGTTCGGGGTGTGGTGCGTAAAGGTTGCGGCGGTGTCAGCGGGAGCGGGGGTTATGGCAAAGGTTGTTTATGAGGCCGCCTCCCCCGCCGCGCCTCAGGAGGTTGCGCTTGCGGCGGCGCTTGCGGTTGCCGGGGCGGTGTTTGTTGCGGGGGCGAAGGGGTTGGGAATTGAGGAGATGGGGAAAATAGCGGGTATGGTCAGGAGGTAGTTACTTGGAGGTTGCGTATTTGTAGAACTCTAACGCCTTCTTCGGAGTGTATTTTGACTTAAAAAGACCTTCACATATCCACTCAACCAGTTTTTCTTCAATCATACCTTCCTTATACTCTGCTTCTCCGGTTTCAATCAGTTCCCTGATCTCCTTAACAGACTCTATCTTGGTGTATTTGTAGTCAACATAACTTTCGTGACGGAGAAACTTGTTCTCACCTTTTGCGATAATACGAGTTTTATCATAACGACCTCCCTGACGCTTCGTGGAAAATGATGTCAGAAGAACCATTTCGTGACCGTGTTGTTTTACGGGTTTGGTAAGTTGAACAAAAAGATGTTTTGAATGCGGGTCATTTTCTGCGGGTGTAGGCAACAGATAAGTTGCTCCCCTGATTGGGATAAACAACTTTGACAACCAACCGCCCTACCTACCGGAAAAAATCCTGTCTATGGCTTCCTGTTCCGCTATCTGTTCTTTTAGCGCTTTTGCCTGAATCTTGCTGAAACCGAGCGCCTTGAAAAGAGTGTCAAGTTCAATCGGGCGGGAAGAGCCTTCGGGGTCTTCCCATTCGGGGCAGTGATTATGAGTGTAGTTCACGATATCCCACTGGTTCATACTCCCAAACTTGTCCCAAACTGAATCCATTGTCTCAATCTCCGCTCTGCTGAGTTCAAGTAAGTCATCAACACTTACTTTAGGGTCAACTGAGACTTGATGATTCTCTTTGTCCGAAATCAGGCTGTCCCATCCATTTGGAGTTGACTGACAAACACCATTTATCAAGTTCAGGGTTTCGGAAAGAACGGGACCGTAGGGCATTGAGACCATCTTGTCTTCTGACATTGAGAAGCCGTGTTGCCGGAAACATTCTCTGTCTGAAAGGTATAGAAGTTTCATCAACTTCAAGTGGGGCATAATCCCCTTTTCGGTTTTAAGGAGAAAGTAGGCCGCCATCTCGGCCACTTTCCTTTCGCTGAATGCCATTAAAGTATTGCCCCCCGTTTGGTAAAACTTTAAGGTGGATTGAAGAAGTTTTCAAGAGTTTCTAAAAAGTTCTTTAGGGTGGTAAACTGTGAGGACTTAAGCAGTTGCTTGCCATACACTTGCTGAAGTCTTCATGCTAATGAGGTTAAGAATATGAGTAATACATCAGCAAACTTCAAAAACCGAACACTCTTTCACGGCGACAATCTGGACTTCCTGCGGGCTATGAACTCGCAGTCCGTTGACCTGATAGCAACCGACCCGCCGTTTAACAAGGGGCGGGACTTTCACGCAACCCCTGACTCTCTCGCCAAGGGCGCGTCCTTCCAAGACCGCTGGTCATGGAAGCGCGATGTTCATGAATCTTGGCTGGATCAAATCAATGATGACTGGCCACAAGTCATGGAGGCAATTGAGAACTCAAGAAAAACCTATGGTGATGACATGGGGGCGTTCCTCTGCTTTATGGCGGTGCGTTTGATTGGTATGCGGCGGGTTTTGAAAGACAGTGGCTCGATTTATCTGCATTGCGACCCTACCGCTTCCCACTATCTCAAAATGGTCATGGACGGCATCTTTGGTAGAAAGAACTTCATCAATGAGGTTATATGGCATTACGAAAGCGGGGGCAGAGCGAAGAACTTTCTTCCCAAAAAGCATGATGTGTTGTTTTGGTATGCGAAAAATCACAAGAAAAAAGTCTTCAATGGTGACGCTATCTCCATTCCGAGAAATGAGTGTTCTCTGTGCGGTCAGAAATTGGAAAAATGGAACAATCTGAAAAAGAATGTGGATAAAGACGGAAGGGTCTACCGAACTATTAAGTCTGCAGGTAAGGAATACAGATATTACGATGATGAGCCTGTTTTGCCGTCCGATGTTTGGCTGGGTATCAATCATCTTCAACAAAAAGACCCGGAGCGCACTGGATACCCTACACAAAAGCCGCTCGCGCTTTATGAGCGAATCATTCAAGCTTCATCACAAAAGGGTGATATGGTGCTTGACCCGTTCTGCGGGTGTGCGACAACCCCGATTGCCGCCGAGCGGCTTGGTCGTCAATGGGTTGGCATAGACATTTGGAAGACCGCGCATAAGCAGGTTATTGATCGTCTGACGCAAGAGGGACTTATCTCGCCGGAAGGTAAAAAAACCGGCTTGTTCAACAAGGGGCAAATTCACCTAATTGAAACCCCGCCGGAACGTACTGACGAGGGAGAGACAGACGCGCCTTACATGGTCACAGTTAAGAAGGTCTACGAGCCAGAGGGATCGCGTATGAGCAGGGCGCAGATGGTTGATTTTCTTATAGAACAAAACGGCATGAAATGCCAAGGGTGTGACCGGACATTTGATGACCCGCGCTATTTGGAACTTGACCACAACACGCCCCGCGCCGATGGTGGTATCAATCACATCTCTAACCGGATTTTGCTTTGCGGACCTTGCAACAAAGTTAAGAGCAATACGCTAACCCTGAGCGGTCTGCGGCGTATGAACAAAAAGAATGGGCATATGGTTATGTAAAGTGAAGGAAACAACAAATAATCAACATATAGTAACGCAATCAGAAACTATCCAAATTCTCACTGAAGCAGTGAAGAAAACAAAAAAGTTTCATATAGAAATACCAAGCAAAAGTATTTCGTGTAAAACTCTAATACAATCATATAATGAACCAAATAAACAATCTGATACTCTACCTGAACATAACAACTTTTATATTGTTGGCTATGCAAAAGCTATTTTATCTGAAAGTTTCCTTGAGCAACTTGCTAACAAACTTCGCCCATTATTAAGCCAATACATAGACTATGAAAGTGATACCATTGGCAGCGGTTTAGTTTCTTTAACAGGTGGTATGGCAACCCCCTCATTGATAGATTTCACTCGAACACTTATTAAAGCATCTGTAATTCTCGGTCCAGAAACTGTAGCAAAAGTATTGTTTGGTTGGATATCGGGTGAACCAATACGTTACAAAGTAAAAGTATTGTTCAAAAAAATGTTGCCCGATGAACCTGTGAATTTAGAAGGTATGGAAATCATGCCTCTGCCAAACACTACTGAAGAACTATTGGCACTCATACCCCATTCAATATACAATCACGATGGAATAGGAAAACTTCGTAATCGTGCCATCCTGACCATTGATTCTACGATCCAACCTGCACTTTACAAACCGTCAAACAGATCGGGTATTCAGAAAAAAATTACCTCTTCAATCGGAGATCATTCCTATTTTAATTTACACAAAAACCTAAACAACTTCTGTAATGCACTGTCACTTGCTCGCAATGCTTGCATAACATGGGATACTTGCTGGGATGATTTAGGGTATTTGTTAGCATTCAGGGATAATGGAAGTTTCGGGTATGGATCTCCTCGCGTACCAAGCGCAGATGACTACGTAAAGGTGGAACAACATCACATGACACAAGCTTGGGATATCTACATGAAACTTTACGGTCTTCATACTAAAATGACAATCCTCAATATTGCCACCCACAGATGGGTCAAATCCAAACTGTCTAAATTCAACTATACTGACAACTATATTGACCTGAGAATTGCACTGGAAGCACTTTTCCTTGGAAGTAGTGATAAGGGGGAGTTAAGTTTTCGCCTTGCTACTAATGGCGCTTGGTATCTTGGCGCGAATCCTAAAGAACGGTGCGAATATTTTAATATGTTCCGTAGCATATACACCCTATCATCAAAGATGATACATGCAAGTTATCGTGATGAAGTGAGTAGGGAAGATCACTCCATTCTTGAAAAAACTCAAAATGCCTGTCGCGACGGAATTCTGAAAAGAATTGAAGAAGGACAAGAGCCAAAATGGAATGAGGTAATAATGGGTGTAAAACAAACCTGAGAAAGAAATCAAATGGGCATGAAGCGACTATAAAAGCAAGATTTGCAAGAAGAAATCACATGTCAACCCAAATGCTTCTCGAGAAAACCCTTTAACGGCTCTAAATGACTACTATCAAAATCCCAGTATTCCTGCTTGAACCATTGCTCCCTGTTCTTTTCCAATGCGTCCATATAAGCAAACACCTTGCCTTTCAAATCAGGATGTCTATATGTTGAGTTCTTGGCTGACAGGCATTCCTTATATTGCTCAAAGCATTCAAAGATGTTTTCGTATTCCGGCCTGACAATCTTCTCAAGCAAATCTTCTAACATCCCTTCGGATTTGTTATCAGGAAAAAGAAATATGCCATTGGGACTAATGGAAGCGAGGTTCTGTTCTATGATGTTCGCAGTTTCAATACAATTGGAGTCCGCATCAAAAATAATCAAAACTTTTGAACAACCTTCTCTTTTTAATCTCTTGGGTGAAAGTTCATTTCTAAAACCGGCAAGATTATCTTTGCCGTTAATCCCGCGCAATGAATATACAGAATCAAACAATCCCAAAAACCGGATATACGAATTCAAAAACTCTTCATCCTCTTTCCCCTCAACAACAATAAAAGCGCTCATCTCAGTGTCGGATGTCTATACCGGCATCAATTGCCTTTTCTATGTCACTAGGGGAATATCTGCGCGCTTCAACTTCATCAGTGTCAAGTTTATCCAGCCAAAAACAGGCAACGGAGTCTTCTTCGACAAGCAACCCACCGCTCTGAACTGTTTGTAGCGCTTCTATAACATCCCTACTGTGTGTGGTCATAAAGACCTGCGTGTTGGCTTTTTCTGAATGTTCAAGCACCATCTGCCACATATTCTTTACAGAAGAAACATGTAGCCCATTTTCAATCTCATCAATCATTAAAATCCCATCTTCCATTGCATGGATACCAGAAAGCACATACAGAATACGCATTAAACCATCTCCAAGAAGATTGACCGGAATAAGGTTTGGCAACCCAATATCTACGGCAACCAATCCGCCTAATTGCATAGTGACATCTTGTATTTTAGGCTCAATGGATTGAAGCCAACTCAACATTTCCCTCTTAAGTTTTTTATTAATCATTTTGTCAACAAAACTTGGCTCATACAAAGTGGAACTACTATTCAAAAACAGACCCCTCAGAGTCTCTTTGTACTTTTCGTCAAAACTAAAATTGAATTCAGACCTTCCAGGCAATCTGAATACCGCTTGAGCTTCACAACCAACATGTTCTTTCCCAGCCTCACCAGAACTGAATTTATACTTAAGCCCTACCAAAGAACGGATAGATTCAAAACTTGAAACTCTGGCTCGGACAGAACCTTCTTTATTACTGTCAATTGAGCCATTAACGGGTTCTGGTAACACTTGCCCACCTGACAAACTTCCATATGCCGGACAAACTTCCAATTTTCTCTGAAGTCCTGACCTATGGTCGCCTACCAGAACCAATCCCCGCTCGTGATTTTGCTCGTAAAAAAAGTCTTTCAAGTCGGAGGAAATATCAAGTGCCACACCTCTCAAATTTTCTATACGAATTATTAACTCTGGATTGGACATTCCTGTCAACAAATAAAGTGATTCTAAAAAAGATGTCTTCCCACAACTATTCCTGCCGACAAAAAGATTAACCCTTGCAAGATTATCCGCTTGCAAGGACTTTATACCCCTGAAATTCTCTACCCTGATTGATTTGAAGAAGTGGTCACTCATGCTCAAATAGAACTCCCGACACCCAACCTACGGCGAGATGTCTCCTTTAGTGTATAGCCGAGTGGCAAAAAAGCAAAACACCCCTCTCTGCTTTCCGCCACAACTGCCTGTCCTCCACAGTTCAACAAGAACCCGTCCGCCTCATCTCGAACCTCCCTCCCCTGCCAAACGTATAAACAAAACACCTTGCCTTGTCCTTCTACCGCTACCCACATGCAGATTTCTCTATGTTGTCGTAGACAGTCGGCATTCTTAAGAGTTGATGCTATCAGGGTTTCGCAGAGACTTTTTCCGTTCCGCATTTAGTCGCCTGTCAACTTTTTTGATGTCTTCACCCGGCGGTAGTGTCTCCGGCCTTATACCTCTCTCCAAGAGAGTTTGACGCACCACTTCGTTGTTGGTTATATGCTCACGCGAAATGTCACGCTCGGTCCGCATTTGTTGCTCTTTTGCATTAAAAATAGTGATTTCTGTGGCAAAGTCTTTGGCTTTAAGAACAATGGTCGGCGCGAAGTCAGCCAACGGACGACCGGCGGGAACCTTCCAATGCGATTTCATAGACTGGGTGGACTTGCCAAACAACGCTTGGTCTCCCTTGCTACGAATCAGGGCAAAATTGCGGTTTTCGCCAGTCTGCTCATATATGACATGCGATAGTTCCTTTTCAGTCTTGGTCAGTTTTTGTCTGGCAGACAGACGTTCAGATTCTCTAAGACGTTGCTCAATCAACTCTGCTCGGCGCGTTTGAACAGCAAAATAGGTCTGGGCAAAAGCGATTTCGGGCTTTCTGGGGTCGCCGTTTTGAGCAATCAGATAACAGGCATAGCGGGTAAGCATGATGTCATTCACCTCACGCCGAGTGCCCGAGCCAATATCAACCATTTTGTTGACATCAACAAAATGGTCTGAAATGGCTTGCCCGGCCACTTCACAAGCGGTTTTCGCTTTGCTAATAACAAGGGTAAAGTTACGCCATTCCGAATAGCCGAGTAGGTGCTGAAGGTCCCGCGCCAGCCAGAATTCAACGCCTCCCCCAGTTTCCTGAGCATGACCTTCAAAAGTCTCTGTCAGGCTGTAAATAAGTTCTTTTTCCACTGTTCATTCCCCCTCAGGCGCAAGCCCGGCTGCTCCCCTTGCCCATATAAGAATGTTCGGGTTTATGTCCGGCATGGCTTCAAGGTTACATCAGCCGACGCAACTCTGCCAAGCGGCAAATTTCACCCCGTCCGCCTCATCTCAGACCTCCCTCCCCTGCCAAGCGTATAAACAAAACACCCGCGAATGCGGTTTCAAGCCCGAAAATCAAGGTCTCGCCCAAACCGCCACGGGTCGCACGACCTACAACCACAACACTAAGATTTTGTCCCGAAATTTGGATTCACGTATTCAACCAACGCCGACCGACCGACTATATCCACAATTTTCACCGCCAGTTCATACCCGTCGGCATCAATCACCCCGATCTCTTCACCGGGGAAAAACGAAACCGGTTGTTGCTGTCCTTCGTTAACGGCAATGTTGGACGCATACAGATACGTGCGGTCATGCGTATCACGAATCGGGTTCAGCCGCCCCTTGAGTCCGGGCAAATGCCCCGTGGCTTCCGGAAAAATATCCGAGCCGCCGCCCGGCAATTCCTTCATCTCAATTGTTAGCGCTCCCGCGCCCGGCACCCAGTTCCGTTCCACATAAGCGGCATAACCGGGGGCGGCGGCGAACACCGTCATGGGCAAGTTGGTTGTATGCAGGTCAACAGCCGCCACGCCCGCCGCATCCGTAGCGGCTTGCTTCCAGATTTTATTGGGAAACAAAAGCAACAGTTCAACACCGTGCAGGGGCAAATCGCCGATTCGGACCGTGACCGTTGTCCGGGCGGCATTCCTTTCCTGCGGGGCGGCGGGAATCGTGAGGGAAATTTCCGAGCCGTCAATAGATTGGTATTCAGGGTCTGCTCCGCTTAATTCACGGGTTTCGCGCTTGATTGTGGGAACACCGTCCCCCCGGCGCTCCATGAAGTATTGCCGTTCACCCGAACCTTGAATTCCCTTTACCGGCATTCGCCCCAATACTGAAGCAAGCGCCTCATTGCGCGTGGACTGCCTCTCGGACATGCTGTCCAGCGTCAAGTTGTTGGGCAACGCGCCGGGCGACCGTATCTCAACACGGTCAGTGAACATTGAAAGCCTGATTTTGCTCCCGCGAATTTGATAATCACGATGAACCACCGCATTCACCAGCGCCTCAAACAGCGCCTTGTCACTGTATTGCGGCACATCCTCCCGTGCGGGCGTTTTATCAGCCGATACGCGCATGTTACGCAACGCAAAAGCCATTGCGCCGACAATCTGCCGGTCAAGCGGACCGGTAATCTCCTGCGCGTCCGCCTGACCGGAAGCCCTGTCTGTTCCCCTGTAGCAGGTGGCCGTAATGCAGGCATTGGGAAGATACTGTTCCGGCGACTGTGTGCATAACAAGACCCCGGCGACCGTTGCCCTTAAAACTCCCGCATCATCGGTTGACAGAAGGGCCAGTTTCTCAAGGGCCGCCTTGGGGTCCGCCGCGCCCGCCGCGCTGAGCAACGGTTTCCAGAGTGATTCATCCAAAGTTTTGAATCCGGTGTCAGGCAACGGCTGCTTGTCAAACCACAGGTATCGCGCCTGACTGCGCCTTTGCGCGAGGCGCAGACTCTCATCGCTTGTCATCCTCCGTTTGCTGTTGCCCACTCTAATGAAAGCGCCGCCGGGACTTTGGTGCAGAAAATCACCCTTCGGGATATCAACCACTAAAACTTTTACATTGTCGGTCAGCTCTCTGTGATGAGTCTCTATACGCACGGGCGGCTTAACAGTATCGGTGGCTGTTTCCACAAGAAATTTATCCAGTCCGGCCAGTTGCTTGCCGGACATGGTTTGCGGTATTCCCTCATCGGAAACGCTACAGAGCAAAACCCCTCCGCCGGCATTGGCAAACGCCGCCATCTCATCGGCCAGATCATTACGACCGGGGCCTTTAGGCTCATCGCCGACAAACACAATCTGCTTGAATTCCCATCGGCTGTCCTCGCCCAAACGCAGTTGACTCTCTATTTCTTCTTTGCCGTATGGCATTTGCAAATATCCCCGTCAGGCGGACTGTCAAACCTGACAATGATAATGATACGAAATCAGAGACCTTTTTGCCATGCCAAGCGGCAAAATTTCACCCCGTCCGCCTCATCTCAAACCTCCCTCCCCTGCCGAACGTATTGACAAA
>JAPOUR010000054.1 GCA_026708565.1 Candidatus Dadabacteria bacterium | reverse complement strand
TTCATCCATTCCCCACTGGCATATTCTATGCCATAAGATTGCGTTTTTAAATCAATATTGGGCAACTCACCTGACACATATCTTTTATCACGTGTATTCCTGATCCATGAATCCCATATATGCTGACAGATAAAAAGAAAAACAAGGACATTCCCATTGCTAATACCTATCACATCATCTACTCCACCCCATAGAGGCCGCTGTCTATTTCTGGATGCTAACTGTAGTAATGCTTGTTCTGCACGTTCTTTCTTCCAATATACTTTTCCCTTCTTATCCCAAGGATATGGCGGTGTCGGTATGTTGACCATAATTTCTTTCCGCCCTTTCTCTTTCTGTCGAACCCATGCCTCAGCAAGTTTCGCGCTAAATGGATCCTTTACACAAAGATCTTTGAGAAATTGTTTCCATTCATCAGGCCAGCTATCTTCTAACCTTAACCCTCTATTTATTCTGGAGTCTTCTTCTACAATGATTCGGGAACATTTCTCTTTCGCAGAAAGTGTGGAGCCCAAAACTTCTTTCATTGGATTATCGGTTTTAGGTCTGTAATTGATTGATACTCTTCTATAAAAAATATCCCGAGAGAGTTTGGGGAATAACCCGTTATCATTTTCCTTCCTTCTAAGTCTATCGTCAATATCCAGATCAGAAAAATCCCTCATCTCTTCTAATGATTCATTGGTCGCAAATATTTGAGGTTTGTCTGGCCATGCATAATTCCGAACTCCAATTCTGTATGAGACTAGACCAGACCGAGATGACAATGCTTTGTGAACCAGTGTTTGGCATGATTGTCCAAATCCTTTACCGGAAAGGTCTAGATCGGGAAGTAGTTCATACTGATCGATTCTTAGAAGAACATTCACATCTTCTTGCAGAACACCGGACTGTTTTAGAAGACTCGCAGTTGCAGAGATTGGTTCTCCAATAATCGTTTTTGAAGACTTTACATCTGGTGGAAGATCATCAGTATTCAAGTTCATATACTTTTTATAAATCACTATCCTCTTGTTTAATTGAGTCCTGATGGCTTTAATGTTGTCTGCTTTCTTTATTCCATTCAACCAAGAATCTGATTGAGACAACTGATGAGCAAACTCATTAAGAATAGAAGTGTCCATGGTTATTCCTATTTCACCTGCAATTACTCTGTCTTTTGAGTGCAACTCGATCGTATTAAGCAAGTCATCTACAATCCAATAGTTGACACAATCCCCAAAATGCAATGCCAGTTCATTAATGGTCCTTGTATCAGAATTGGGTGTAATTAGTTGTGCGAACCCAGCAGCAACTCCAGATTTTCGCAAATTAATTCCTCCAGATATAAATTTTCTGAGTTGAGGGGGGACAGGAAATTCTATGGCTTCAGATTTGTAAGCTAATCTTGTCTCAGGTTTTAAGAGGTTAAGCAACATGGATTTTCCACTACCTTGCAGACCCTTTAGTATGACATTACCAGATTGATACAATGCTGTTGCCTGTTCTACGAATACCGGACTAAACAACCTCACGAAGTCACTGCTACTTATGGCTTCGGTTAGATACAAGTCGCTAAATGGATTTATTCTTTCACTCATTTTAATTCCTGCTGTGTCTGGGGAAGATGGGGTCCCAAGTCTGAGAAGTCCAATGAAACATCGGCAATGTATTATCCGGCGTGTTGGTAAACATTACTATTAGACCACCTGTATTCTTGTAACCAAGTGGGCCATAAGGTTTCCTTGCTCCGGGGGGAATGTTGTTTGATACTTGTTGGTAAGTATCATGTGCCATATCTGATAAATCTTTTATGTGAGGTTCCGCATCATTCGGGAAGATTTTAGGAATGAAAACCTCATCTCCCAATGGCAATACGGGAGAAAATTCAATGTCAAGTCTTTTGGATAAACTCTTACACAGATTATGACCTTTTGGACAAATTATCAGGGGAACCACTAATATCTTGACATTTACTTTTTTTACAAGGAAACTGATACGCTGAATAGAATTGCTCATTTGACTTCCACTACCTACAAAATCTTCCAGCAACACAATATAATCTATTTTATTCTTATCTATATAATCTAGGATTTTGCTTTCGTCACCAAACTGTGTTAATGCCCTCAATTCTGGCCTAACATCAGATACACAACTTGGTATATTGTTAATATGATAAAACTTGTTGATTGCCATACTGTCTGAGATTGGACAAAACCATGTCTTCTTAACAGATTCTTTAAGTTTTTCTCCGGCACAGGGGTCTGTGAAGGCAATATTTTCATTGTCAATCAGCCATTTGGCAATAGGGTCATTATAAGCGCTTCTGTAGAGTTCGTTAAACTCTTCGGGGCCAACATAGAAGATATGAGTTATACTCTTGAAGAGTTTTTCTTCCAGTTGTTTCTTATTATTTGCGTTAGCAATCCACTGACGACATCTAGTCCAAAAGTCAGGATTGGGCGGAAGCGATACCTCGTAGGTGCGAAACAGACGCTTCTCCAAATAGTCAAGCATGAGATAAATTTCCATCGCTTTTTCACTATCTTCCCAAGTGCCTATCTTATCATCTATGAAGTTAGACATAATCAGTTACTCAACAACCTTTTTTGTATGAACTTGGCCAATGCGTAGCTCATTGGTGGCGGAACAGCATTCCCTATCATTTTGTATTGATCAGAATCTGACCCTGTAAACACATAGTCATCCGAAAATCCTTGTATCCTTGCAGCCTCTCTAACCGTCATACCGCGATGTTGAGATGGGTGGAGAAAGTTCTTGGCAAGCCCAAACCTCGTATCAACAGTGTAAGAAGGCCCCTCAAGTGACAGTCGGCGGAACTTGCCGTTGAATCTACCTACCAAATCCACACTATTGCCAATTTCCTCCAGATAGTTCTTTCTTAACAGAGACTTCACTAACGGACGGCTAAACATTGCCTCCAACAATCTTCGTTCAACGGGGTCGGCATCACCGAAATTTCTTAGCCTATGTCTCCGGCGCAACGAAATCATCTCCGTCAGAAGTAACCGTTCCTGTTTGGTTACTTCCCCAAAAACTTCCGGAATGTCCCATGTATGCACAGACCGGCATCCCCCTCTTACATTGCTTAGCTTCTCTCCTTGCTTTATGCGAGAGGCAATCTTGTATTCTCTTGAATCCTCATCCAGCAGTTCCACATTGTGATTTTTTAGCCATCTTACACCTTTGAACGCTTCTTTGAGAGTTGACTTCTTTCCCTTGGACAAGTCTCCAAGCGTGCAGTTTCTCCGCCAAGCAAAAAGCAACATACGCTCTCTGTGTTGAGGAACGCCGAAGTCATAAGCATCCACCTTCATTTCCTTTATATTGTAGCCTTCTTGAGCCATCACATATTGCAACTCTTCCCAGTATTTTTTGTGCTTTCCTGATACGACACCGGGAACATTCTCTGCCAGAAACACCTTGGGTTTCAACTTTAGGGCTACCCTTGCCCCTGAAAGAAGCAGTCTATTCCTGAAATCATCCACATCTCTTTTCCCTATAGTGGAAAACCCTTGACACGGAGACCCGGATATAACGACTTCCGGAGATTGGTCAAGTCTGGCAGGGAGAACTTCTTTGCTTAAGTCACACTGATAAACTGGCGACCCTATGTTTGTGTGAAGGTTGCGTAAAGCGAGGGGGTCTATATCAAACGCGCCCAATGACTCGTATCCGGAATTTGCAAAGCCAACATCAAACCCCCCACACCCTGCATAGAGGGATATATAGGTGGGCTTTGTGCCCGTCTTTTTGCAAGAGTTCTGCATAATCAGCGAATGGCGGATATGGTATCAGAATTTGTGCTTTGACTCAATACAACGCCTCCTCTTGTGGGCGGGAAGGCGGCTCCGCCGCCCGCCAAGAACCCCCCGCAAGCAAGGCGCTTTCATTTGTTGTAAATTAAAAGCCCATTGTCGCGAGAAACCAGCATACCCTCCCTTCTGCGGGAGCATAAAAAGAGCCTTGTTGTAGGCTTTCTGTCCCTGTCGGTCGTTGACCTTATCCAAATGGCAATTCCGCTTGTTATCAGGCGGGCAACGGACGCATTTACCGAAGGCGGTCCCGACACGGCGGCAATCATCCGCGCCTGCGCTCTGGCAATTTTAGGCATGGGGATTGTAATGTCGGTGTTCCGCCTCGGATGGCGGTATTTCATAATGGGCTCAGCCCGCAAGATAGAACAAAGCTTGAGAAACCGGTTTTTCTCCCACCTTCAACGCCTCGGAATGGAAGACGTTGACTCGCGCAAAGTGGGAGACTTTATGACCCGCGCCGTCAACGACATAGAGACGCTCAAGTTTGCATGCGGGCTGGGTGTGCTGGTCGCCTATGACGGCTTGTTCCTCCTCACCTTCATAATGGGGGCGATGTTTTACATATCGCCCGGACTTGCGGCGGTGGTGTGCGCTCCGTTTGCGCTGATGATGGTTTTTGTCGTCAAAGGCGGAAGGGAGATAGAAACCCGCTTCGGGCGGACTCAGGAGTTCTTTTCAACACTCACGGAGAGCGCAAGAAGGCCGCTTCACGGAATGAAGGCGGTGAAATCCCTCCGGCTGGAGGGCAAAGAGGCGGAGATGTTCAGCCGCTCAAGCGGCGACTATGTGAAAAGCAACATACACCTTGCCGGGCTGTGGGCGGTTTACCAGCCCGCCATATCGCTGTGCGTGGGCATGGCGGGCGTGGCGTTTCTCTACTTCGGCGGCTCAAGCGCCATGAACGGCTCAATCACTCTCGGCGATTTCACGGCGATGCTGGTTTACCTGACCATGCTCAACTGGCCCATGATGGCGATGGGCTGGGCTCAGGACATACTTCGCAGAGGCAATTCCTCGGTAAAACGGCTTAACTCCATTCTAAAACTTGACTGCGAGCCCGAAACCCCGGACGGGCAGCTTCCCTCCCCCGCTCCGAGGGGCGCTCTGGAAGCGCGGGATGTTCGCGTTTCCTTTGACGGCAAAGAGGTTCTTTCCGGCTGCTCTCTGCTTGCAAGCCCCGGAGAGACGGTTTTCATCACGGGGGCGACCGGCTGCGGCAAAACCACTCTTGCCCTTGTCGCGGCGGGGGCTGTTGTTCCGGACGGGGGCGGCGTTTTTATCGGCGGGAAGGACATTCGCTCTTTTGACCGGCGGACTCTTGCGGGGCTGGTTTCGGTGGTGCGGCGCGACCCGTTTATTTTCAGCGGAACGGTGGCGGAAAACATCAACTTTATGAAGCCCGCCCCGGACGGCGGGGGCGCGGAAGAGGCGGCGCGGGTGTGCGGAATAAGGGAGGAAATTGAGGATTTCGGCGGCTTTGACGCGGTGCTGGGGGAGAGGGGGATTAACATTTCCGAGGGGCAGAAACAGAGAATAGCCCTTGCCCGCGCGGTGATTTTTGAGCCCGCCGTCCTCATCCTTGATGACGCGCTTTCATCGGTTGACCTCTCCACCGAGGCGCGAGTTATGGAAAATCTCCGCGAGTGGGCGGCTCGCACACGGACGGCTCTGGTGGTGATGTCCAGCCGGGTGAACTCCTCCCGCATTGCGGACAGGATTGCGGTTATGGGAGGCGGCGCGGTTGCCGAAAGCGGAAGCCGCGATGACCTTTTGCGCAAGGGCGGCATATACGCCGGGCTGGACAGGATACAGGCACAATGAAAAGCGGCGACAAATACGTATTCGGCGAAATGCGCGACAGGAAAATGCTTCCGTGGCTGCTGGCGTTTGCACGCGGCAGGATTTGGTTTCTTGCCGCCTCCCTTGTTCTGATGGTTCTGACCGCCGCCCTTGAGATAGCCGTTCCCTACATAGCCGCCCGCGCCGTGGATGACCATATTCTGAAAGACGGCGGGGCGGCGGGGCTTGTTCTTCCGGTAGCCGCAATGGGGGTTTGCGTTGCGGGAATCTTCATAATGTCTTCGCTTTCAAACTACCTGCTGAAGGTTTCGGGCGAGAGGATAATTCACGACATCAGAACCGGCTCTTTCAGGCACATACTGTCTTTGCCGCAGAAGTTTTTTGACGACAATCCCACCGGCAGAATAGTAACAAGGGTTTCCAATGACCTGAACTCCATAAGCGACATGTATTCAACCGTTCTGGTTCAGACCGTAAAAGACCTGATAGTGGTTGCGGGCGTAACGGTTGTTATGCTGCGGCTTGATTTTGAACTTGCGCTGATAATGCTGCTGATGGTGGCGGGCGCGGCTATGGTCGCCCATCTTTTCCGCTCGCGGCTGCGGGTTTCGCACCGGATGATACGCCGCTCGGTCGCCATGCTTAACTCTTTCGTTCAGGAAAGCGTCAGGGGGCTGCGCATCATTAAAGACTACGGCAGGGAAGAGCCCAACCTCCGCAGGTTTGAGAAGGTCAACCGCGAGAACTTCCGGGCGAACATGGAGCAGTTGTGGGTTTATGTGGTTTTCCGCCCGTTCATTGAATATGCGGCGGTCGCGTCCGTGGGGGTGATAATATGGCACGGCGGCCTCGGCATAGTTGACGGCAGGTTCACCGCCGGCACGCTTATCGCCTTTCTTTATTACGCCCGGATGATGTTCAGGCCCGTGCTTGAGATCTCGGAGAAATACAACGTTCTTCAGTCCGCAATTGCGGCGGCGGAAAACCTTTACGATATCAACGCCGTCTCCCCGGAACGTTCGGGGCTTCTTTCGCCCGACGCCCCGCGAAGGGGAGAGGTGAAATTTGAAAACGTCTGGTTTTCCTACGGCGGCGGCAAGTGGGCGCTGAGGGATGTTTCGTTTAACGTTCCCCCCGGCGGCTGGGTTGCCGTGGTGGGGCTTACGGGGTCTGGCAAGTCCACAATGTTCAGCCTTATGTTCCGCCTTTACGAGCCGCAGAGGGGGCGCATAACGGTTGACGGCGCGGACATTTCCGGGGCTGACCCCGGCTGGCTCAGAAGGCGGGTCGCCCCGGTGTTTCAGGAGAGGCGGGATTATGAGGGGAGCGGCGATGCCGTGTTTCTTTCATCCGGCGAGCGGCAGGTTCGCAACATAGAGGAGGCGCTTTCCTCCGACCCGTCGGTGGTCATAATGGACGAGGCGACCTCAAATATGGACGCCGAAACCGAGATGAAAACCATAGAGCGGATAAGAGACCTTTCGCGGCGGCGGGGTTTCAGCCTTGTTACGATAGCGCACCGGCTTTCCGGCGTGCGCGGGGCGGACAACATTCTGGTTGTTCACAAGGGGCGGATTGTTGAGAGCGGAACACACGAGCAACTTGCCGCCGCAGACGGCGTTTATGCGTCTCTCAACAAGTTTGCCGCCGGTTGACGCGCCTACCGCCGCTTTTTCCACTTTTCGCTGAGGTATTTCTTCAAAGCCGCCTCCCTTCCCCTTTCGGACGGCTTGTAGTAAACCCTGTCTTTGATTTTCTCCGGCAGGTTTTCCTGCCCGGCAAACCCGTCCTTTTCATCGTGCGGATAGCGGTAGCCCCTGCCGTATCCCATTTCCTTCATAAGACGGGTCGGCGCGTTGCGTATGTGCATAGGGATTTCAAGGCCGGGGTGTTTTTTCACATCCTGCTCGGCTTTTCTGAGCCCGGAGTAGGAGGCGTTGCTCCGGGGGCAACTGGCAAGATAGGTCGCCGTCTGCGCGAGAATGATTCGCGCCTCCGGCATTCCTATGTAGTTTGTTGCGGTAAAGCAGTCGGTCGCAAGAGTCAGGGCGTAGGGCTCGGCGTTTCCTATGTCTTCGGACGCAAGCACGATAAGCCGCCGCGCTATAAAAAGAGGGTCTTCCCCGGCGTCAAGCATACGCGCAAGGTAGTAAAGCGCGGCGTCCGGGTCGCTCGCTCTCACGCTTTTTATGAACGCCGAAATGGTGTTGTAATGCTCGTCCCCGTCTTTGTCGTAGCGGACGCCTTTCTGGTAAACCTCCCTCACGAGCGCCGCATCAACCTCTTTGCCGCCGCAAATCGCCGCCGCCGTCTCAAGCCCGTTCAGAAGGGCGCGCGCGTCTCCGCCGCAGAGGGCGACCATCTCCTTTTTCGCCTCGGCGGACACCTTCACATTGCTCACCGCCCCGTCCGTCTCAAGCGCCCTGTCAATGATAAGCAGCAGGTCTTCATCCCCCAGCGGCTCAAGCCGGTAAACCGCGCACCGCGACAGAAGCGGCGAGATGACCTCAAATGACGGGTTTTCCGTTGTTGCGCCTATCAGCGCGACCAGCCCCTCCTCAACGCTTTTGAGAAGCGCCGCCTGCTGCGCCTTGTTGAATCTGTGGATTTCGTCTATGAAGACAACCGCGCCGCCGCCCGTGTCCCGCGCCCGCGAAAGGGCGTCCCTTATCTCTTTGACGCCCGAAGACACGGCGTCCATGTGTATAAACTCGGCGTCCGCCGCTTCCGCGATAACGCGGGCGAGGGTGGTTTTCCCGCTGCCGGGGGGTCCCCAGAGTATCATTGAGCGCGGCGAGCCGTCTCCGGCAAGGCGCAAAACCCCGTCCGCCCCGACAAGGTGGGACTGCCCCGCAATGTCGTCAAGCGAGCGGGGGCGCATGCGTTCTGCCAGAGGAGCGGTCTGCATGAAAGTAACTATACTGCCCCCGCCCCCGAACGGACAAGCGCGGGGCTACCGGTAGGTGTGCTTTCTGAGCAGATTAGGGTCGGTAATTGTTTTGACGCTTTGCCCGCAGTTTTCGCACGAAAACGTAACCTTCACGGGCGGGTGGCTTATTCCCATCAGCACCAGTATCCAGCCGAAAAATGTGTATTGCGACTTTGGAAACACGCGCGGCGAACCCACCGTGTTGCCGCAAGTGCACACGTTTGCCGTCTCATCGCCGCCTGTCATAACGGGAATGCTCCGTTCAGGCGGGCGGTCTGCCCGGCGGTGAGCCGCCAGCCGGAAGCGCCGCAGTTTTCCCTTGTTCTTTCAACGCTGTCGGACTTGGGAATTGCCACCACATTTTCATGTGTCAGACACCAGTTGAGCGCGACTTGCGCGGGGGTCTTTCCGGTTTCCCGCGCAATTTCGCCCAAAACGCCCCCGCCGCCGCACAGGCGGCCGCTTGCCAGAGGGGTGTAGGCGATGACCGTTACGCCGTTTTTTTCGCAAAACGGCAGCAGTTCCCGCTCAATCTCCCTGTCGCTCAAACTGTAGCGAACCTGATTTGAGACTATCGGCGTGTTTGGCATGCAACTTTGCGCCTCCTCAAACTCGCGGACGGAAAAGTTGCTTACGCCCGCAAAACGGACGATTTTTTCGTCAACCAGCAGTTGCATGGCTTTCATTGTTTCCTCAATGGGAAAGGCGGAGTTGGGCCAGTGGATTTGATAAAGGTCTATGGCGTCAACGCCAAGTTTCCGGATGCTGGCGGAGGCGGCTCTCCGGATGTCGTCATAGCCGAGATGCTTTCCCGAAACCTTGGTTGCCATAAAGACCCGCCCGCCCGCCGTTTTTGCGGCGCGCCCGCAGACCTCTTCCGTTCCGTATCCCTCGGCGGTGTCTATGAAACGGGCTCCGAGGCTGATTCCCGCCTCAAGCGGCGCGGTGTCTCTGCCGTAATTCCATGTTCCGAGGCCGATTTCGGGAATGCTTTCGCCGGTGTTTCCGAGGGGTTTCAGTCTGACGGGCACAACCCTGCTCCCCGCCGTTCGCAAACCGGAACGCATGCGCCGGTGAACTCAGCGGCGGTCTTTTTGATAATGGCGCTCTTTTGCATGAAAGATTTCCGGCGGCGTTTGCCTCTGGTGAGGCAGCATATTATCCCGCCCCGCGCCGTTTTGACAACCCGCCCCGGCGCGGCTACAATCCGCCTTGCAATGGCAATGAAAAAAGTCATAACCATTCAGCCCGACACCCCCGCTCCGGACGGCTCAAAGGTTGAGTTCAAAAAGTTTGAAAAAAAACCGGAAGCGCAAGCCGCGCCGGGCGGATTGACCGAGGAAGACGTTTTCCGCGCCCTTTCAACGGTAAACGACCCGGAGTTGCCGGTAAGCATAGTTGACCTCGGCCTGATCTACGATGTGCGCGTATCCGGCGGCGATGTGGGGATTAAGATGACGCTCACGACTCCCGGATGCTCAATGGGCGGCATGATATCCGGGCAGGCGGAAGAGGCGCTCAAGGCGATTGGCGCAAGAAATGTGATAGTGCAAGTGGTCTGGGACCCGCCGTGGAATCCGGACATGATGAGCCCCGAAGCGAAAGCAAAACTCGGCGCGGAGTAACTTTTCCGGCATGAGTCTCACACCCGAAACCGTTGCGAAGCGGTTGAAGCAGGTTAAATATCCCGGTTTTACGAGAGACATCGTATCTTTCGGCATAGTCAAAAACATTGAAGTGGACGAGGGGGCGGCGGTTACGGTCTCCCTTGTGTTCCCCAAGCCGGACCCTGAGGTTCAGAAGCGGGTGGAGGAAGCCGTCCGCGCCGCAGTTCTTGAAACTCCGGGAGCGCAGGGGATTAACATACGCTCAGAGGCGCGGGACGCCGCGCCCCGCAAGTCGCCCCCGCAGGCGCGGGAGGCGGAGAAAAAACTGCCGGACATCAAGCATTATGTCGCCGTGGCAAGCGGCAAGGGCGGAGTGGGCAAGTCCACCGTTGCGGTCAACCTTGCCGTGTCTCTTGCGAAGAAGCGGAGCGGGGTCGGCCTGATGGACGCCGATATATGGGGACCCAGCGCGCCGGTGATGACCGGAACGCAGGGCGAAACGCCGGTCGCCACTCCGGAGCGCAAGATGCTTCCCGTGGAAAAATACGGCCTCAAAATAATGTCCATCGGCTACCTGATAAACGAAGAGGAAACGGTAATATGGCGCGGGCCCATGGTGCACGGCGCGGTCAAGCAGTTTGTTGAGGATGTGGTGTGGACAAACATTGATTATCTGGTGATAGACCTGCCGCCCGGAACGGGAGACGCCCAGCTTTCAATCGCGCAGACCGCCCCTTTAAGCGGCGGGGTCATAGTAACAACCCCTCAGGAGGTCTCTCTGATAGACGCGCGGAGGGGGATTCTGATGTTTGAAAAACTGAACATTCCGGTCATCGGGATTGTTGAGAATATGAGTTACCTTGACGTTCCGGGCGGGGAAAAGATTGACATTTTCGGCAGGGGCGGCGGAAAGGCGATGGCGGAGAGGTTCAAAGTGCCGTTTCTCGGAGAGATACCGATTGACCCCAATGTGCGAAAAGGCGGAGACGGCGGCGTTCCGGTTGTGGAGAGCGACCCGGACAGCCCCGCGTCTCTGGCGTTTGCGAAAGTGGCGGATGAGGTTCTGAAACATCTGGAAAACGGGTAGGTTTGACGAATGAGCGAAGAAAACAACAAACCCCCCGAAGAGTTCAAAATGGATTTTTCCAACTTTGTGCTTTCGCTGAACGCATCGGCGATGGTGCATTTGGGAGACATACCGGACCCGAGCACGAAAGAGCGCGAGGTCAATCTTCCCGCCGTGAAGCACACGGTGGACATACTTGAACTGATTCAGGAAAAGACCGAGGGAAATCTGACGGATGAGGAAAAGAAACTGATTGACGATGTGCTTTACGATTTACGGATGAAATACGTGCAGGCGACCGCGCCGGGCGAAGAAAAGGATTGATTCCGGCTTCCCGTCATTCCCCCTTTCTCTCAATCAATTCAACTTTATACCCGTCCGGGTCTTCAACAAAGGCGATAACTGTTTTTCCGTGCTTCATAGGCCCCGGCGGGCGAATAACCTTTCCGCCGAGTTCCGCAATTTTTTCACACGCGGCGTTTATGTCGTCAACGGCAAACGCCATGTGGCCGTACGCGCCGCCGTGATCGTATTTTGAGACGCCGTAGTTGTATGTCAGTTCAAGAAACGGCTCTGTGTCGCCGCCGTATCCGAGAAAGGCGAGGGTGAATTTCCCGTCCGGGTAGTCGGTGGTGCGGTGATGGACGAGGCCCAGAACGTTTGTGTAAAAGGCGATTGACCTCTCCAGATCGCCGACTCTTATCATTGTGTGCAGATACTTCATCAGGAAAACTGCCCCGCGATGGTGTTGCCGTAGTAATAGTTCACAAGACTTTCAAGGGATGCAAGGAAAATCTCAACCGCTTTTTCGGACTTTTCCGCGTCCCATTCCCCGCCATTGCGGTTGAGGAAGCCGCCAAACGCCGAGGCGAAAGAGTCTTTGAGGGTGTCTGACTCCTCTTTCAAAACCGCCTCAATGATGGTTATGTCCTGAATGTCGTATTTTTTCGCTCTGACGGCGTTTTCAAAATCGGCAAAAAGAGACGCAGGCTTGTCGCCGGGGAATGCGGCGAGAAAGAATTTGAAAAGTTCTGAAAGGGCGGGGGCGCACATAGTTTACTTTCCGCCAAACCCTCCAATCCCTTCAACAACTCCCTTCATCAACTTCACCGTTGCCTCAATGTCGCTTTTGAAAGCGACCGAGCCGGGGCTGTGCAGATGCCTTGTCGGCACGGATACCGCCGCCGCCCTTGCGCCCCTGCCGGTTACCTGCATTGCGGTCGCGTTTGTTCCGCCCGCTTTTTTGACGGTTATCTGCGAAGGGATTTTCTTTTTGTCCGCAACTGACCTTATGAAAAAACTGAAATCCCTGTCCGCCACAAGATAGCGGTCTGAAAGCCGTATTTCGGGACCCCTCATCGTGTTTGCAAGCGTCCTGTGCGCGGCAACGCCGGGAAGGTCCATTGCGACCGTTCCCTCAAGGGCGACCACAAAATCAGGGTTCACCGCCGGGGCAATAATCCGCGCCCCGCGAAGCCCCGGCTCCTCCTGAACCGTCATCGTAACAAACAACTCGCAGGAGGGCTTGAGTTTCCCCTCAAGCATTTTCAAAATGACAAATATGCCGACCCTGTCGTCAATGGAACGGGCGATAACCCCGTCCTCGGTTTCCGCAAGTTCGGAATCAAAGGTTACGGGGTCTCCGATTTTGGCATACTTTTTCACCTTGTCCGCCGCAAGGCCGGTGTCTATAACGCAGTCGCCGATATCGGGAACATTCCCGCCGCCTTCCGTTTTGCTGATGTGCGGCGGAACCGCGCCCACTGTGGCGGGAAGCGGCTTTGCTCCGTGAACCACAAGGCGTTGCCCGTAGAAAACCCGCGCGTCAACGCCGCCGAGCGGCTGAACCCTTATAAAGCCCCTGTCGTCAATGTGGCTTACCAGAAAGCCCACCTCGTCCATGTGCGCGTCAACAACAAGGCGGGGTCCCTTTCCGCCGATGCGGGCTATGACGTTGCCCAGCGCGTCAACGGAGACCTCCTCCGCATGGGGGCGGAGTTCGGAGAGAACAAAATCCCTGACCGCGCCCTCGTTTCCGGGAACGGCGGGCAGGTCGCAGAGTGTTTTCAGAAGTTTGAAATCCATTGAGAGATTATAGCAGGTTGCGGAAGGCGCTCATTTCGGCACAACCGCAACCACCCGCGCGGGGCCTCCCGAACCCCCTTCAATTTTCATGGGCAGGGCGATAACGGTGAAACCTTTGGGCGGCAGTTTGTCCAGTGATTTAAGGTTTTCCAGACCGGCAACATTGCGCGCTCCGGCTATGCGGTGGACTATGAAATCCTTTGAAGGTCCGTAATCAAGCGATGCGGTGTCCACCCCGATAACGCTCACCCGCCTTTTTTCCACAAGCAGGCGCGCCGCGCTCTCGCCGTAACTCGGAAAACTCAGATTGCTTGCGTCCCCCGGCGTGTCATCCCCGAAATACTTTTTCGCGTCAGGCCAGTAACGTTCCCAGCCCGTTTTCATTATCACGATAGTTCCGGGCTTTATCTTTCCGTGCTTTCTCTCAAACTCAAGCACATCGTCCGCCGTCAGGCGGTAGTTGCGGTCGGCGGCCGCCTTTTTGCTCACATCAATCACCACGCCGGGGGCTATGAGGTTGCGGAGCGGTATCCGGTGCGTTGCCATTCCGCGCCTCGCAAAGTGGACGGGCGCGTCCATGTGCGTCCCTCCGTGCTCCGCGGTGCAGAAACTGCCGGAAGAATAGAAGTAACCGCCCTCCGCCCTGCCGTGATGCAGAGACTTCCTTTCAAATCCGGTTTTTGTTGTGGGCCAGTAAAGCGTCTTTTCGTTGTACGTGTGGGAGAGGTCTATGAGGCGGTATTTGCTTGTGTCAAAGGCAAACGCCGGATGAGAGACGGCGGCGGCAAGCAGCATTAAAGCGAGTTTGAACATCATGGCTTTTCCCGTGCGGCTTATAGGATACTACGATTTGAGGGCGGCTGTCCAACCGCCCGCGTCAGTCATCGCGGGTCGCAGACCTCTCCCAGACCGCCGCGACCACCGAGCCGCTCACATTGTGCCAGACGCTGAACACCGCCCCCGGCAGCGCCGCCAGCGCGGGAAACTTTGCCAGATGCGCCAGCGCAATGGCAAGGCCGGAGTTCTGCATTCCCACCTCAATCGCAAAGGTGCGGCAGACCCGGCGGTTGTAGCCGAGAAGTTTTCCCGCATAGTATCCGCAGGACAGCCCGAGCAGGTTGTGCAGGCAAACCGCCGCAATAAGGGGCGGGGCGGCCATCTTCAGTTGCGCCCCCGTTTTTGACACCACTATCCCTATGATGAGGATTATCGCCGCAACCGACAGGTACGGGAAAAACCGCCGCGCGGCGGCAAGGCGGTCGCCGAAGCGGTGGTTTATAAGCACGCCCGCGCAAACCGGCAGCAGAACTATGCGGGCTATGTTAAACATCATATCCCAGACCGGCACGGCGACCGTCTGCCCCGCATACAGCCATGTCAGAAACGGCGTCAGAAACACCGAGGCTGCGGTTGACACCGTGGTAAGCGCAATGGACAAAGCCACATCGCCCCGCGCCAGATAGCAGATAACATTGGACGCCGTGCCGCCGGGGCACGCGCCCACAAGCACAATGCCGACAATGAGTTCGGGGGGCAGCCCGGCAAGCGAGCCTGCAATCCACGCGAGAAGGGGCATCAGCAGAAACTGAAGGCACGCGCCCACGGCGACCGGGCGGGGGCGGCGGGCTATTTCAACGAAGTCCGCCGGGGAGAGGGTCATGCCCATTCCTAACATCACAACGCCGAGCAGGGGGACGATAAGCCCGCCGAGCCCGGACATCAGGGCGGGATAAAAATACGCGACCGCCGAAACGGCGACCGCTCCGGCGGGAAGAAGGGCTGTTGCGGACATTGGGGGGAAGTTTTAACTATGTGGCGTTTATTGCAAGCCCGCAGCCCCGTTGACGCAATGCCGCGTTCTCTGTAAGTTTCCGCCCGTGAAGCACATAAAAATCATTGCCGCCTTTGCCCTGCTGTTTGCCGCCGGTTCGGTGTTCGCGCTCCGCCACCCCGGCCTGCCGGACGCTCTGGAAGCCGGATGGGAGGGAAACAGGGTTTGCGAAAAACTCCACGAGGACGACCAGATCCGCGTGCTTCGCTGCACCGTCCCGCCGGGCGGCGGGCATGAACGGCATTTCCACACGCCCCACTACGGCTACGTTCTTTCGGGCGGAAAACTGCGGATTGAAGATGACGGCGGCACGCGCATTGTGGAGGTCGCCACCGGAAGCGACTTTTACAGCAAAGGAACGCCGTGGCACGAGGCGGTCAACATAGGCGGCACAACGGCAAGTTTCCTTGTGGTTGAGCCAAAGGCGGCAAAATAGCGGCTATCCTCTCCGGAGGCCGTTACCTCATCATCTCCCTTCCCCGCAATTTCCTGTGGTAGCCGAGCGCAAACCTGTGCGCCTCGTCCCTTGCCCTCATCAGCAGAAAAAGCCCCTCTTTGTCTTTCAGGGGAGTCCACGGGGTCTTTCTTCCGGGCGCGTATATTGCGTCTCCGCGCTCGCGCCCCCGCCCCTTGGCGATTGCGGCTATGTCCGCCTTTCCCTCCGCTCCCGTCTCCCTCATCGCCTCCATTGCGGCGGAGAGTTGCCCCTTGCCGCCGTCTATGAGGATGAGGTCGGGAAGTTCCCATCCCTTTTCCCCCGCTCTTTTCAGGCGGCGGGAAAGCATCTCTTTTATGCCCGCAAAATCGTCCTGTCCGGAGACGGTCTTGATTCTGTAGCGTTTGTAGCGTTTTTTGTCCGGCTCGCCGCCGCTGAACCTCACCACCGCGCCGGTTGCGAGAGCGCCGCCGGTGTTTGATATGTCAAGGCACTCAATTTCACGCGGCGTCCGCGACAGTTTGAGGGCTTTTTTGAGCGCGGAAAGCGCGTCTTTTTCCCGCTCCCCGCGAATGCGTTTTTTCCTCAGCGCCTCGGCGGCGTTGTCCTCCGCGAGGCGCAGAAGTTTCGCCCTTGCGCCCCTTGCCGGAACGATGATTTTGACCGCGCCGCCGCGCTTTTCGGAGAGCCATTTTTCATACGCGCCCCGATGTTCCGGCGCGGCGGGAACAACGACCTCCGGCGGGATTTGCCTGCCCGCATCGTAGAACCTTCCCAGAAACTCGCCGAGGGCTCGCGGGGTGTCCGCGCCGGTGTTTTTTGCCGAAAACTCCGCCTTGTCCGCCACTCCGCCGCCCCGGTGGAACAGGGCGACAAACTCAAAACTCTCTCCGTCCGCCGCCGCGCCGATGATGTCCCTGTCCGTCCGGCTTGCGGAAGACGCCCTGCCTTCCCTTGCCCGCAGCGCGGATATTTGGTCTCTGTAGAGGGCGGCGTCATCATACCTCAACTCTTGCGCCGCCTTTTTCATCTTGCTTTTGAGCGCCCCCGCCGCGCCCCCGCCGCCGCGCAGAAACGCCTCCGCGCCCTTGCACATTTCGGCGTATTTTTCCTCGCTGATCTTCCCCGCGCACGGGCCGGAGCAGAGGCGCATGTCGTAACTGAGGCACGGGCGCCGCCGGTGTCTTTTGAACTTGGCGGCGGAGCAGTCCCGGACGGCAAAAAGCCTCCGCGCCAGATTGGCGATTGCCTTCAGGTCGCCTCCGCGTGAAAACGGCCCGAAATATGCCGCCCCGTCCTCCCGCACCCGCCGCGCCATTGAAAGGCGCGGAAACTTTTCGTGAACCGAAAACCGCAAAGAGGCGTAGGTTTTATCGTCTTTGAGCTGGATGTTGAATTTCGGTTTGTGCTCTTTAATAAGCGAGTTTTCAAGGATAAGCGCCTCCCGTTCGTCCCGTGAGAGTATGTAGTCAACCGCCGCCGCCTCGCGCATGAGGTAGGCGATTTGCGGCCTTGAGTCGCTCCGGGGGTTAAGGTAGGAGCGGACGCGGCTTTTAAGGTTTGTTCCCTTGCCCACGTAAACCGGCGCCCCGGAGGCGTTGCGCATAATATAAACCCCGCACGAGGAGGGCAGGGCGGCAACCTGAGATTTCAAATCCGCCAAAGCCATAAAAAACAGTTTACACGCAACCCGTCCGTGAATGTCCGCGCGGGGACGGGGATGCCCGGAGACGGAATCGAACCGCCGACACGAGGATTTTCAGTCCTCTGCTCTACCGACTGAGCTATCCGGGCGGGAGTTGCGCAATTTACCTTATGAACGGCTCACAGGCAAAGGCGAGGACGCTACAGTTTTGTAATGTCATACGCCTCCATTCCATGCTCTCCGAGGTCAAGCCCCGTTACCTCTTCCTCTTCGGAAACCCTCAATCCCATAACCGCCCGCACGGCGAGAAATATCGCCACCGCCATAACCGCGCAGAAAACCCCGTAGGAAGCCACTCCCGTCAACTGCTTCAAAAACGTGTGTTCCGGGTTTGCGCTGAATATGCCCACCGCAAGAGTTCCCCATATTCCGCAAGTCAGATGGACGGATATGGCTCCCACCGGGTCGTCTATTTTTATTCTGTCAAACAGGATTACCGAGACCACCACCAGAACGCCCGCTATCAGCCCCACGACTACCGAGCCGCCGGGGCTTATCACATCGGCGCCCGCCGTTATGCCCACAAGGCCCGCAAGAGCGCCGTTCAAAGTCATGGAGAGGTCGGGCTTTTTGCTTATCGCCCACGCCGAAAGCATTGCGCCCACTATGCCCGCCGAACCGGCGAGGGAGGTTGTTACAAACACCAGCGAGACGGCTCCGGGGTCGGCGGACAGAACCGAGCCGCCGTTAAACCCATACCAGCCGAACCAGAGGAGGAATACGCCGATTGTGGCGAGCGGCAGGCTGTGCCCCGGCATAAGCCGCGCCCCGGCTTTTGTGTATCTGCCGAGGCGGGGACCCAGAATCACCGCGCCCGCAAGCGCGCCCCATCCGCCAACGCTGTGGACTATCGTGGAGCCGGCAAAGTCGTAAAAGCCCATCGCGTCAAGCCAGCCGCCGCCCCACTTCCACGAGCCCGCCACCGGATAGACAAACGCCACATAAACGGCGGCGACCACGAGGAAACTTCCGAGTTTGATTCTCTCCGCCACCGCGCCGGAGATAATGGTCGCCGCAGTCGCGGCAAAAACCGCCTGAAAAATGAAGTCGGTGTAATATGCGTAGCCGCCCCCGGCGTATTGAATCAGCCCCGCCGCGCCTTCGGGAGACGATATTCCGAACCCGGCAAAACCCAGCAGTCCGTAAGCCCCCTCGGCAAACCCCGGATACATCAGGTTAAAGCCGCACGCCGCATAAGTGAGAATGCCTATCGCAATGATGGAAACATTTTTGAAAAGTATGTTGACCGCGTTCTTTGACCTCGTAAGCCCGCTTTCAAGCGAGGCGAAACCGAGGTGCATTATGAAAACAAGGATTGTGGCTATCAGCAGCCACAGGTTGTTGACGGTGAACATCTCCGCGCTCACCGTTGCGGCATGCGCCGTGCCGGGCAGGGCAAGCGCAATCAGAACCGCCGCCGCCGTATTTTTAATGTTTGTGTGTTTTCCCATTGGGCAACTCCTTGGCTCCCCGCCGGGGCGGTAGTGTAACCATCCGTTTTTTGTTATGCAATAAAATGGAGGCGGATTTTTGGACAAAATCGCTTTTGATGTGTTATGTCAAACACTTACAAAACGCTCAAAAGGTCTTTCGGGGCGCTGAAACTGACGTTTTCACTCGCCGCCGGAGGGGTTTCAACCACCTCCGCCCCGGTCCATTCCCGCAGCCGCAGGGATATGCTTTTCACTATTCTCTCCGGCGCGGACGCGCCCGCCGTAAGCCCGATTCTTTTCGCGCCCTCAAGCCACCGGGGGTCTATGTCATCCGCGCAGTCAACCAGATAGGCGCGCGCTCCGAGAGAACGGGCGACCTCCTTCAGCCGGTTTGAGTTTGAACTCATGGCCGAGCCGACCACAAAGAACACATCGCAGTCCCCCGCCGCCGCCTTCACCGCATCCTGCCGGTTTTGAGTGGCATAGCAAATGTCGTCTTTTTCCGGCAGGCGTATGCCGGGAAACCTCTCTTTCAGCAGCGCCACCAGCCGCTTTGTGTCGTCAACGGAAAGGGTCGTCTGGGTCACATAGGCAAGTTTCCGGGGGTTTTCCACGCTGAGGGCGGCTATGTCTTCCGCATTTTCAACAAGGTATATGCCGCCGTCCGCCTGTCCGAGAGTTCCCTCCACTTCGGGATGCCCCCTGTGGCCTATCATCACGATCTCATATCCGGCGCGGCGAAGGCGGGAAACGCCCGCGTGTATGCGCGAGACCAGCGGGCAGGTGGCGTCATACACGGTAAGCCCCCTCTCCGCCGAGGCGCGGCGGACGGCGCGGGAAACTCCGTGCGCCGAGTAAACCACCGGAAGCCCCGGCGGAACATCGCGGGGGTCTTCAATGAACACCACGCCGCGCTTTTTGAAGTCTTCAATAACGGTTTTGTTGTGAACGATTTCGTGCTTTACATAAACGGGAGCGCCGTGTTTTTTGAGAACGCGCTCCACTATCAGAATCGCCCGCTCCACTCCGGCGCAGAAGCCACGCGGGCTTACCAGCGCAACTTCCTCCGCGCCGCCGCTCAAGCCGTTATTTCCCCTCTGAGGGAGTTGGCGAGCCCCTCCATCACGCGCACTTTTGCGAGAGTTCCGGCAAGGCGGTCGTCTCCCGGAAAGTTGACGATTCTGTTGTGCGTGGTGCGTCCGGTCATCCAGCCGTCTCCGCGTTTGCTCCGCCCGGAGATGAGAACCTCTTCAGTCTCTCCCTCCCTCCGGCGGTTGCTCTCAAGGGTGAGTTCCCTCTGGCGGGTCTGGTAAATCTCAAGCCGCCTTTCGGCTTCGGCGGGGGGGATTTGCCCGGGGGCCTCCGCCGCCGGAGTGCCGGGACGCCGCGAATACTTGAAGGAAAACGAGCCGTCAAAACGGATTTTTTCAAGAAACTCCATAGTGTCGTCAAAATCCTCCGCCGTTTCGCCGGGGAAGCCGATGATCATGTCGGTTGAAACCGCAATGCCGGGAATGGCGTCCCTCAGCCGCTCAATCGCGTCAAAATACCAGCCGGTCGTGTAGGTGCGGTTCATCAGTTTCAGCACATTGTCCGAACCGGACTGTATGGGCAGGTGTATATGGTCGCACACCTGCGGCACTTCCCTCATTGCGGCTATCATCTTTTTTGTAACATCCCGCACAAACGGGCTTGTGAAGCGGATGCGCTCCACCCCCTCAACATCCCCCGTCGCCCGCAGAAGGTCGCCGAATTTCATCCCGCCGTCCTTCCACGAATTAACCGTCTGCCCGACAAAGGTGATCTCCCTCGCCCCCTTTGAGACCAGCAGCGCGACCTCTTTGAGAATGCCCTCAAGCGGGCGGTTGATTTCAAGCCCCCGCACCGTGGGGACGATGCAGTAGGCGCATTTCTTGTTGCAGCCCTGCTGAACGGAAACAAACGCGCTCACCTTGTTCCGGTCGTGCGCGGGGGAGACCTCAAAGGTCTCCTCAACATCAAAAGATGTTTCGCTTCTCACGGCGCGGTAAATCTCTCTCGCCCGCTCTATGTCCGCCACGAGGGCGGGCAGTTTGGGGATTGCCCTCGGCCCTATGACAAAATCCAGATGGGGGTTTTTCTTTATCAGTTTGTCGCCGTAGAGTTGCGCCACACAGCCCGCCATTCCAATCACAACGCCGGGGCGCGAGTCTTTAATGCGCTTGAACTTCCCGATGCTGCTGAACGCCTTGTGGTCGGATTTCTCCCTGATGGCGCACGTGTTGATAACAATGTAGTCCGCGGCGCGGGGGTCGGCGGTCTTTTCAGCTCCGAGGGCGGCGCGAATGCGGTCGGAGTCATACTCGTTCATCTGGCAGCCGTAGGTCTCAATATAAAGGAGCGGAGCCGCCTCTTTTGCGGATGTCTGGGTGTGTTCCATTTGAAAAAACCGGATTTCATACTACATAATATAGTCCGACAGTAAAAGAGGGCGGCACGCCGCCCGCGAGAAAGAGAATGAAAAACCGAACACTTTGGAAGACAGTCCTCCCGCTGACTTTGTTTTTTTCCGCTCTTGCGTTTCTGCCCGCCGTGATACCGGCGCGGGTGGCGGAGCCGTTTTTTTTCGGAATGCCGCGAACTCTCTGGGCGAGCATGGCGCTGTCTTTGTGCATATACGCGGTTCTTGTGGCGGCGGTGATACTTTCAAAAGAGGAAGAGGAGTAGGTCTGCGGTTTTGAGCAACGGAATGGCATTTATCGCGGTGGCCGTCATTTATCTGGCGGTTCTTATTTATCTCGCCGCGCTGGGCAACAGGCGCAACAAGGGAGACGAGCGCGAGTTTTTCCTTGCGGGCGGCAGTCTGGGCACGGCGATAGGGTTTCTCACTTTTTTTGCCACTCTTTACAGCACTTTCATCCTGATAGGGATGCCCAATTTTTTCCGCGTTCACGGGGTTGGCACGTGGATATTCCTCGGCGTAACGGACATGGCGCTTGCGGTTTTCACCCTCTGGCTGTGTTTCAAACTGAAAGACCGCATTGCGTCTCAGGAATTCCGCAGCGTGTCAGACCTGATACGGAACTCATTCGGGGGGCGCGGTGTCGCCGTTTATGTGGCGGGGCTGGTCATCTTTCTCATTCCGTATATCGCCATTCAGATCAAGGGCGCGTCCGGTTTGCTTTCAACCATTGTTCCCTACGATGTCCCGAAATGGGGCTGGGAGGTGACTATTCTTGCGCTGATGTTCTTTTACTCTTCGGTGGGCGGCCTGAGGGGGATTATGTATTCCGACGCCCTGCAGGGCGTGATGCTGTTCACCGTGATATGGATAATGGCGGCGGTGGTTCTGGTGGAATTCGGCGGCATAGCGCCGCTTTTTGAGGCGGTGCGGCAAACAAACGAGGGGCTGCTGTCCGTTCCCGGCCCCAAGGGGCTGCTTTCAACCCAGTGGCTTCTTGCCGGTTTCATATCCATAGTTCTGCTTCCCGTGTCTCAGCCGCAGTTGACCTCGCGCCTGTCCATCTTGAAGGGGGTGGGCGAGAGGCGCAAGGTTCCCGTTCTTCATGCGTCTTTCACCTTTCTGCTGTTGATAGCGGGGCTGATCATCGGTCTTTACGGCGCGGTTGCGATAACGGCGAATGACGGGCCGGAGTTCATAGGGAAGTTGATTCTTGAGCAGAATGCGGTGGTGGGGGCGATTGCGCTGATGGGTATTCTGGCGGCGGCGATGTCAACATCGGATTCGCAGTTTTTCTCTCTTGGTTCGGAGATAGACAACGCTTTGGGCAATGCGGGCAGGCGTTTGGGGGTGTCATCGGTGGTGTTTGTAAAGTTTGTGATATTGATATTCTGCGGCGCGGCGTTTGTGGTGGCGAACAAGAGTTCGCAGGGGATAATTTCTCTGGCGGTGGCGGGTTTTATGGGGACGGCGTTGATGGCTCCGATGGCGCTGGCGGCGATATTGACAAAGGACGGAAAGTTCGGGAGCGCCGTGCCGTTTTTGACGGCGGCGAGTCTGGTGGTGTTTTTGGCGTGTTTGCTGGGTTTTTTGCCGAAAACGGTGATGGGGTTGAGGGTTGATTTGGCGCTTCTGTCGGTAAATGCGGTTGGGACGGCGGTTGTTGTTTTTGCGTCATCCCAGCGTTTGCGTAATTCCTGACCCCGCTGTTACGGGGGACAGGCACGGTTGCGGTCAGAAGATTTCTCTTCCGGTCTTGACTTGACCCTTAATCAACTTTACACTTACCTCCAAGCGGCACAGCCCTCTTATATATGTGTAGTTTAAGAAAATTTTCGGGGGGGGGGGTAAAAGCAACCCTCCGAGCGTACGGATTTTCATGCGTAGTTTCAGCAGATTTGTCTTACTGGCTTTGATTGGTCTTGCGGCGGCCTTTTCGCTTGGCGCGGAGGCGCAAGCGCAGACGGGCGGTCCGTCTCTTGTTATAAGTTTTGTTCCGAATCCCGTTCAGGCGGGCAGTTCCACTACGGTTACCTACACGTTGACCAACCCGACGGCAGGAGGGATGGATTACACGGGCATAGGTTTCAGGCACAGTTTGGCCAGAGGATTTGGCGGCCTCATACCGGGCGCTTCGGTAAGCCATGTTTCCAGCGGATGTGATGGAGCCACTAATGAGGGGACCGCCTCATACAGCGGTCGTCCCCGTAGCTTCAGCGACCGCAACGGCGGGTATTTGAACGTAAGCGGAGTTGGTCTTAACGCCGGGGTAAGTTGCACTATAACCTTAAGGTTTACTCCACCGACCACAACGCCGGTTGGGACTTACTACAACGATATCGCTGCGGTGAACGCGAATGAAGGGGAGTTTGTTGGAATGACCAGAGCCACCTTGGAAGTAACAGACCGCGATACCCGTGCGATGTTGTCCGTTAGTTTGGATGCCGTCAATGTTCCGGAAGGCAACGATATAGTCTTTAATGTGAAGCTGAGCGAGGGCGTGACCGATCAGGTTACTGTTGGATACGAGATTGTGGCCGGCACGGCCTTTTCCGATGACTACACGGTTGTTGGCGGCGCTACCGGAACGCTGAGCTTCCCCTCTGGTGTTTCCACGAGGACTATTAGGGTTATGACCGTGGATGATTCTATTGTGGAAAGTAGTGAGAATTTGCGACTTAATCTTGGAAACCTTATGGGCGCGAATGTGGTTTTTGCTCCCGGCGCCGAATCCGCATTTGCCTATATTCTGGATAATGATGTTCCCACTATTATGGTTTCGGATGTTGCCGTAAGCGAGGGGGACAGGGCATTTGATTTTGTAGTGGGTTTGAACCCGACCGCGCTTGTGCCGGTAACGGTCGGCTACTCCGTATTGGACGGGACGGCAACGAGTTTCGCCGACTACACGGTTAGCGACAGTCTCACGGGTGTTTTGACCTTTGATCCGGGCGAATTCCTGAAGAGAATTTCCGTGGAGGTTATTGATGATACTGTTGATGAGGCAACCGAGACCTTGGGGCTCAGGCTGGAAAACATATCAGGGGGCGCGATATTTAACGGGGCCTATAATCAGTTGTCCGCCACCGCCACAATAACGGACGATGATGACCCTGGGGTTTCATTTGTAGATGACATGGTTACCGTGGGCGAGGAAGACGAGACGCTTACCTTCCGGTTAAGGTTGAAAACTGCGCTTGATGCTACGGCTATGGTTAGTTACGCCTTTGGCGGTCGCACGGCGAACTATGGCAATGACTACACCTTTGCAGGCACTCAAAGCGGGACACTGACCTTTGTGGCGGGCGAGAGGGAGAAGCCTGTTGTTGTAACGATAACCGATGATGACACGGATGAAGCAAATGAGACATTAACGTTAACGCTCAATAATCCCGTGGGCTTGACGCTTTCGGGAGGCGCTACTGAGATTGTTGCCACGGGGACAATAGAGGACAACGACGGGCCTGAGATTCTTGTTTCCGGCATTAGTGTCGGGGAGGGAGACGGGACGGACGCGACGGCCGCCTTTACGGTGGGTTTGAGCGCGGCGTCGCCACAGCGGATAACAGTTAACTATTTCTTTGATAACGGCACTGCCACCGGCGGCGCTGACTACAGGGTTGACAACGCCGTAGGTGTTTTGACTTTTGAGGCGAACGACACCGAGCAGACGCTTCAGTTTACAATTGTTCATGATGAGGAATATGAGTTAAGTGAGACTATTGCCTTGCAACTTTCCGGAGCGGTGAATGCCATGTTTCCGGGCGGGAGCGCGTCCCGTAACGTTTTCGCCACAATAGAGGACAATGACGGTCCCACACTGTCTTTTATCAATAACCATGGCGCCACGGTTGCCGAGGATGTGGGAACCCTGATGTTTACGGTTGCCATAGACGACGCCCCTCTGGTGGATGCGAGTGTTCGCTACACGACTGGCGGAAGTATGACCGGAGGTCAGGATTACACGGTCAGTGATAGGTTTTTGGACTTCAGGGCGGGTTCAATGGCCTCGCAGATTATCAGTGTGGTGATTAGAGATGACTTGATTGACGAAGATGAAGAGACATTGACGGTAACGCTTTCGCCTTTGTCTTCGGCATTACGCGCCGGTCTGAAGATTCCTTCCCCGTCCGTTGCCGTCACAATAACGGACAACGACGTGCCTGTGCTGACCATTTCCGGGCCGACTTCCGTAACCGAGGGAACGGATGCGGCGGCGGAGTTCACCATAACGGCAAATCCCGCGCCGAAAGAAGACCTTACGGTGATATTGGATGTTGCCGAGGCGACGGGAGGCGGTGAGGGCGACTTCATTACAATGGCAAACGAGGGGCAAAAGGTTCTGACCTTTGCCGCCGGGGCCGCCAGCGCGACCTACCCGGTTTCAATAGAAGATGACGGCGGAAATGAGGCGGACGGTTCGGTAACCGCAACTCTTTCTCGGACTGGCATTCAGGGTTATACGGTGGGCACGCCCGGCAACGTGACGGTTGCGCTTCTGGATGATGACATTCCGGTTTTGAGCATAATGCGCGCCGGTGTCGCCACCATAGGTGAGGATATGGACGCGGTGTTCACCGTAACGGCGAACCCGGCGCCCAGGTCCAACGAGATTGAGGTAGTGCTGAATGTTGCCGACGTGGAAGGCGGCGACTTTGTGGATATGGACGGCGACCGGACGGTAACTTTGACCTTTAACGGCGAGACAACGGCGGCATACACCCTTGACATAAACGATGATGTTGTTGACGAAGTTGACGGGACGCTGACTGTAACGCTTATGGAAGACTCTTCCCGTTCCTACACAGTGGGCACGCCCGCCGGGGCGACAATTACCGTTACGGATAATGAAATACCCGATTTGATCATTTCAGCGCCTACGGGCGGCTCCGTAATGGAGGGGGAGAATGCGGTGTTCACCATAACTGCGAGCCCCGCGCCGGCGGAAGACCTTGTGGTGGGGGTGAACATTATCCAGACGGGCGACTTCCTTGCATCCGGGCAGGAGGGTTTCAGGGAGCAGACTCTGACCTTCATCGGCGGGAGTGCGACCTACACGATTTTCATTGGGGATGACAGCATTGATGAGGAAAACGGTTCTATGGTCGTAACATTTTCCAAGGCGGGAAGTCCGGACTACACGATTGCGGGCGGGACACAGCAGTTTATAACGGTTGCGTTTATAGATGATGACACGCCTGATTTGACCATTTCGGGACCGGCTTCCGTAACCGAGGGAGAGAATGCGGTGTTCACCATAACTGCGAACCCCGTGCCGAAGGAAGACCTTTTTGTGGAGTTGTTTGTTAGCCAGACGGGCAATTTCCTTGCGCCGGGACAAACGAGTTTCCAGTATACGAATCTGAATTTCTCCGGCACTACGGCGACCTACACGGTTTTAATTGATGATGACAACATCAATGAGGATGACGGTTCGGTGACCGTAGCGCTTTCAGCGCCCAGAACAGGCGGCCGGGATTACTCGGTAGTCGGCGGGACACAAACGGCGACGGTTGCGATTAGGGATGATGACAATAACCAGTTGACCATTACGGCGGACGCGAGTCCTGTTGACGAGGGTGAGACTGCGGTGTTCACGATAAGGGCAAGTTATCTTCCCGCATCTCCGCTTGAGGTCAGGTTGGTGGTTTTGGGTGAAGGAAACTTTATTGACATAAATGACCGTGGCGTAAAGACATTGGCTCTTCCCTTCACGCCGGTTCCGGGAGAGATGGCGGCGACCGCCACTTACACCATTGACACTGTGGATGACAACAATGACGAGTATGACGGGACGTTAACCGTCAGACTTCTCTCACCCGAAACGGAGCAGGGATACGGGATTGGCCCCGTTGCATCTGCGGCGGTGTCCGTTGAGGATAATGACATTCCGAATTTGACCATAAGCGCTGACGCGTTTCCCCTGACCGAGGGGAGGGACATGTATGCCATATACACCGTCACGGCGGACATAGTTCCCAAATCCGAACTTACGGTAAGGTTGGATGTTTCCGAGACTGAAGACTTTGTGGCGGATGGTGACAAGGGCGCGAAGACGCCAATACTCACCTTTACGGGGAGAGGTGGCTGGCGGACGAGGAGCACGGGTTACCGCATTGCCATTTCTGATGATGGGATTCATGAGGCCGACGGCGATGTGATTGTAACTCTTGACCCAAATACCGGGCCGGATTACGCGCTTGGAGATGGTACGTCGGCTACGGTTGCCGTTCTTGATGACGACCTGAGGGAAATAAGCATTTTCCCCGTGAGCACGGGCGGTGTGGATGAGGGTGATGACGCGGAATTCAGCATTGTTTTCAATACGGACGCCGGGGCGGGCGGGCTTACCGTCAACATACTTTCCGAAAACATTCAGGGGAACTTCTTAGATGTGGACAATGTAACCGCATCAGTGGTCATACCGGGCGGCACAAGAACCGTAACTGCGGTGATTCCCACTGTCGCAGACAACCTCTATGAGAGAAACGGCTCGGTCAGAATGACGGTTCAGCCGGGAACCGACTACCTTGTAAATTCCTCCGCCGCTTCCGCCACTGTCAATGTCAGAAGTGATGATGTGCCGGTGACCAGCATTCATGCGCCCGAATTCGTGCATGAGGGCGACCCCATTCGGTTCACCGTCCGGAGCGACATTGAGATGGAGGAAGACCTTTTTGTGAGACTTGAAGCAATCTCGCCGCCTGTGGACCAGGTCATTGATAACATGGGTGCGATGATTACGGTTGAAGACACCGGCTACATCTCCGGCAATGTCCCCGACGGCGTGACCATACCCGCGGGTTCAATGAGCACGGTTTACGAGGTCATGACCACAAACCACCGGGGAGCCAAAAACGGACACGGCTATTTCTTTGTGCAGATTATTTGTGACGGCGACCCCGTTCATACCGCATGCGCCAGTCCGTCCGGCGGACATCTCCCGACTTACATGGGCTCCTCGCCCTACAGTTTTGAGGAGAGCGGAGACGCGCTTTGGCAGGCAAACGACTCAAGCGAAAGGTATACCCAAATCCGCGAGGTTGAGCCGCCTGTGGTTTCCGTCACGACGCCCGCAGACCCGAATCGTATACGGCAGGGGGCGCCTGCTGTTTTCACCATTTCCGCCGGGACAATCATTCCGGTCGGCGGTCTGACCGTGAACATCGCCGTGAGCGAGGCTCCGCCCGGGGTGATTTCAGGAGCCGCAAACTCCTCTGTCTTCCTTGCATACGACAAGACGGGAAGTGCGAAAACCGCCGATTACATTGTTCCCACAACCTCCGTATTGGGCGAGGTCGGGGTGGATTTGCTGCCGGGAATCGGCTACACGATTGCCGCGCCGCCCCGCAATGCGGCGCGTGTCAGGCATGAGGGGACCACTCCCGTGTTCAGCATTTCCGCGGCGCAGCCCTCATTTGTTGAGGGAAGCGACATTGTGCTTATCCTGACCGCCAACGAGCCGATTCCGGGCATTGACACGTTCAGCCTGCCGGTAAGTGTTTCCCATAGCGGGGGCTTCGTTACGGGCGACCTCCCGACCACCGTTGATTTTGTCGTGGGAAGAAACACCGCCACCCTGGCCATTCAAACGGAAGATGACGCCGTTGCCGAAGCGGCGGGCACGGTAACGGTAACCATCACGGCGGACACCGCGAGCCCCGCCCGCTACAGGGTAAACGGAAGCGCGGGCGATGTTACCGTCCGGGTTACCAGTGATGACGAGCCCGTTTCGGCGGTCGGTTTTGCGAACTCCTCGCAAAGTGTTTATGAAAATCCCGCCGACCCGGATTTGAACCGTCCCGTTGTTATACTGGAACCAACTTCCCTGAATCCGGTTACCGTGAATTACACCGCTTCCACGGGGACCGGCTGGGCGGCAACGGCGGGAGCGGACTATGAGAACGCAAGCGGTGTTTTGACATTTGCCCCCGGCGAGCGGCAAAAGCGGATTAATTTGCGGATCATTGATGACGCCGCACTTGAGCATAACGAGACATTCTCGCTTACCCTCTCAGGCCCCACCGGAGAGGCGGTTCTCGGCTCAAATCCCGCCCTGTCACTTTCAATCGTAAGCGATGACGGGCCTCTGGCCTCCGTTTCCTCGGCGCAAGACTCCGTTCCGGAGGGAGACACCATCACATTCACCGTGTCTTTTTCCTCCGCGCTGTCAACCACCTCGGCGGTTTCCGTGCCGCTGGTAATCAACGAGGAGGGCGAATTTATCAGCAGTATCGGCCCGCCCTTAATTACTTTGCCTCCGGGCGACACCTCCGCAATTTTTACGGTTGGCACGGAGATGGACGCCGTAAATGAGAGGAACGGCTCGGTTATGTTGTCTGTTCCGGCGGACGCCATGAACCCCCCGCGCTGGAGGGTGGGCGAAAGCGCAATCAGCGCCACGGTTGCGGTTGTCAGCGAGGATGCCCCGTCAGGAATTCCGACTGTCGGCCTTGCGGGTCCGGACTACGTAAGAGAGGGGGAAGCGCTTCAACTTCGTCTTGTTTCCGATGTTTTTGTGACGGAGGAACTTGCCGTCAACCTTAACTGCAATGTAACCGGCGGATTTATGATTGAGGGCTGTTCCGCCGGAATTGCAATTCCGGCGGGCGCAAACATGGTTGCCCTTCCCATTACGGTGGTTGACAATAATATTTACCAGACCGACGGCGGCAATTTAATGGTGGCGATTGACCCGTCAACCGACACCCCCGCGTCCTATTTGCGGGACCGGAGTTCGGTCAAGACCGCCGTTGTCAGAGACGATGAAGCCCCGGAAAACGGGGAGTTCTCCGTGTCTTTCGGGCCGCCCGGCGGCATTGTGCCCGGTCAGGATTTTGAGGTTACTTACAATATAAAGAACACCAGCGGGGCATTGGCTCATGTGGCTCTCTCCCACAGAATTCACGGCGCTCCCGACGCCGTTGTTCCGAGCGCGACATGGAATCCCGTAGGCTACTCTTCCTCCTCCGTTTGCCGGAGCCTCGGCGACCTTGTTTTTCAACCGGCGGACGGACTTCTGCAAATAGGCAATATCGCGTTTAACGACGGGGAAACCTGCCGCATAACCGTAAGGTATTCCACCCCCGGCGACATGACGCCGGGTTTGTATGCCTTGAACAACAGAACCGGGGATGTGGCTTTTCCGCCGGATGTTACCGTTCCCCGCAGAGCCACATTTATTCAAGGTGTTGACACGCCGACGCTCACGGTGCTCCCGCATCCGACCGTGCGCATTTCGGGGCCCGATTTTGTAACGGAAGGCGGAACCCACACCTTCCGTGTGCGCTCGGACTATGAATTAACAAGAAAAACGCCCGTCAATTTCTCATGCAATACGAGCGGCGACTATACCGTAACAAGCGGCGGTGATGAGGTCGGCAACTGTCTGGCGCAGTCCGCCGTCAGCGCGAACATCGCTTTTCTGGAAGATTTTGCAGACATAATCGTTACCGTGGAAGACAACAGTATGGAACAGGAAGGCGGAACGCTCACCATGGCGATTGAGCAATGGGAGCCCCACCCCTACTCTACGACGGCTCCCGCCGCGCTTGTTGTTCCCATTATAGATAATGACGCCCCGCCTTCGGGCTCGCCCGTTGTTTCTCTTGCGGCCTCCGCTTACTATGTTGATGAGGACAGTGGAACGTTGGACGCGGAGGTCATGCTTTCCGGTCAATCCACCATGCGGGTTGTCGTGCCGTATTCCGTGTCCACGGAGCCGGGGCAGACGGCAACGCCGGGGGTGGATTACGTCGCCGTCTCTTCGGGAATGCTCACCTTTTTGCCCGGTGAAACAAGCAAGGCGATTACAATCACCGTCAACGATGACAAGGAGGGCGAGTTCGGGGAGACATTCGCGCTGACACTCTATGAACCTTATAACGCGACCCTTGGAACCCCGTCTTCCGCGGTTGTTGAGATCAAAAGCAGCGACGGGGTTTTCAGTCCGCGGCTGCTTGGCGTTTCCACACCTCATGACTCCGTTAATGAGGGGGCCACTCTCACATTTGTCCTGACCGCTTCCGGGCCTCTGTCCGGAACCGAAACGGTTGCCGTGGGGGTTCGTGTCAGTCAGGAGGGCGACTTCTTTATGCCCGCCGCCCTGCCGACCACGGTTGATTTTGCGCCGGGCGCCACCTCCGTCGTTTTGACGGTTGACACCGAGGACGACGCCACCCTTGAGTTGGACGGTTCGGTTACGGTGGAGATTTTGACGGACAACCTCCAGACATATCCCCGCTGGCTGGTTAGCGGAAGCGCAGGCAGCGCCACGGTTGAGGTTCTCAGTGA
>JAPOUR010000053.1 GCA_026708565.1 Candidatus Dadabacteria bacterium | reverse complement strand
AAGACCGCCCCCTCCCCCGCATTCTTGACAGGCGCGGCGGCGGATATACAATTCCCCGTGCTTCTACGCCATGCGACCCGCCCTATTACTGCCGCTTATCGTCATTGCGCTTTTCGCGTCTGAGGCGCGTTCAATTACGGACACCGCCCAGTTGAGAACCATAGGCATAAAAGAAAAGTCCGGAGCGCAAGTTCCGCGAGACATTTCACTTACCGACCACCGGGGGCGCAAGGAAACCACAGGCCGGTTTTTTGACGGCAAAAAGCCCTCGCTTCTCCATCTGGTTTTTTACACCTGCCCGCACAACTGCCGCTTTGGAATGCAGTTTCTCACCGAAACGGCAAACACCCTTGCAAGCGGCGCGGCGCCCCTCAAAGCGGGCGATGACTACACAATTCTGACCGTAAGTTTTGACCTGTCGGACACAACGGAGATCGCGGCGCAAAAGGCGGCGGAAAATTACGCCATTCTCTCCGGCGGACAGGATGAGGAGGGAATGCGCTTTTTCATCTCGGACGCAAGCGGCGTCAAACGGCTGACCGAAGCGGTCGGGTATTCATTCAGGAAAGAAGGCGAGGGGTTTGACCATCAGTCCGCGCTGATAGTTCTGACTCCCGAAGGCAAGGTGGCGCGATACCTTTACGGAATACAGCACGACCCGAAAGACGTGCGGCTCGCCCTCCTTGAGGCGGCGGACGGGAAGATAGGCGGCGGCGGGGTCATTAACAAAGTGCTTCTTTTCTGTTATAAATTTGACCCCGTGGGCGGGAAATATGCCCTTAGGGCTCTTTTCTTGGTAAAAGTTTCCGGAGCGGTTACACTACTTGCCCTAACCGCTTTTCTCTATAGGATGTGGAGAAACAAAACAAAGTCGGAGGGTGATTAGTCAATAAATGAACAACTGGCTTCCGGTGGCCGCGTCGGAGATTGCATCCAAAGTGGACGGCGTTCTGATAGCGGTAACCGTTATCTCATTCATATTTTTTATCATAGTGTCGGTGGCGCTTGTTGTGCTGGCGGTGAAATACCGGCGGCGCGGGCCCGGCGAAAGCACGCCGCCCATCACGGGCAACGAAACGCTTGAGATAATCTGGACGGTAATCCCCTCCATTATTCTGGTGGCGATATTCATTCACGGCCTCGTGGTGTTCAACGAACTGAGAAGACCCCCCTCCGAGGCGTTTGAGGTTAATGTGGTCGCCCGGCAGTGGCTCTGGGAGTTTGAATACCCGGACGGCAGAAAAACCGTCAATGAACTCAATGTCCGGCAGAACATGCCCGTCAAAATGATAATGAGGTCGGCGGAGGGAGATGTTCTGCACAGTTTCTTCATACCCGCATTCAGGGTAAAGCAGGACATTCTGCCCGGAAGGTTCACTCAACTGTGGTTCACGCCCACCAAGGTGGGAAGTTTCATAATCTTCTGCGCCGAATACTGCGGGTCGGGGCACTCGCAAATGCTGGGCCGCGTCAATGTGATGAGCCCCGAAGCATTCGCCCGCTGGGAGGGCAAAGGCTCAAGCGGCGAAGTGGCGGGGGGCGCGCTGTCGTCTCTTCCGTCAAACAAAAGGGGCGAGAAACTTTACTCCAACAGGGGCTGCAACGCCTGCCACAGCATAGACGGAAGCGACGGAATCGCGCCCACTTTCAAGGGGCTTTTCGGCAGGATGGAAAAACTGACGGACGGCTCTGAAGTGCGGGCGGACGAGAACTACATCATAGAGTCAATTTACGAGCCGCAGGTAAAGATGGTCGCCGGATACCAGCCGGTTATGCCCTCTTTCAAGGGCATACTCTCCGAGGCCGAGGTGTCGGATATAATTGAGTACGTAAAGACTCTGGAATGACGGAGAGGAGGAAAAATCACAATGTCTGAAAACGGCGGCTCACACACGGTTCCCTATTTCGCGCACGGCGGAACGGGGCTCTGGCAGTGGCTTACAACAACCGACCACAAACGCATCGGGCTTATGTATCTGGTGAGTCTGCTGTTCTTCTTCATATTCGCGGGCGTGGCGGCGCTCCTTATGCGTTATGAACTCGCCACTCCGGAAAGCGATGTGTTTTCTCCGCACACCTACAATGTTCTGTTCACGCTTCACGGCTCGGTGATGGTGTTTTTCTTCATCGTGCCGGGCATAGCGGCGTCTTTCGGCAACTTTCTGATACCGCTGATGATAGGGGCGCGGGATGTGGCGTTCCCGAAACTGAACATAGCGAGTTACTGGATATACCTTGCCGGAACGGCGGTTCTGCTTTACGCGCTCCTCGGAGACACGGTTGACACCGGCTGGACGTTTTACGCGCCATACAGCGTGGAGTCCGGCACGAACGTCATACTGATAACGGCGGGAATCTTCGTGCTGGGATTTTCATCAATCCTGACGGGGCTGAACTTCATCGTTACCATCCACAAAATGAGAGCGCCCGGAATGAACTGGGGGCGGCTGCCGCTGTTTATATGGGCGTCCTACGCGACATCAATTCTCCAGTTGCTTGCGACCCCGGTGGTCGGCATAACCCTGCTGCTTCTGATTGCCGAGAGAACGCTTGACATCGGTTTCTTTGACCCCGCCAAGGGCGGAGACCCCATTCTTTTGCAGAACTTCTTCTGGTTCTACTCGCACCCGGCGGTTTACATTATGATCATTCCGGGAATGGGCATTATCTCGGAAATCCTTCCCACATTCTCCCGCAAGCCCATATTCGGCTACAAGGCGATAGCGTTTTCCAGTTTCGGAATAGCCGTCATCAGTTTCCTCGTGTGGATGCACCACATGTTTGTAAGCGGCATATCCGTGCTTGCGGCGCAGGTGTTTTCATTCATAACCATGCTGGTCGCCATACCGACCGCGATAAAGGTGTTCAACTGGCTGGCGACCCTTTACAAGGGCTCAATACTGCTTGCGTCTCCGATGCTTTACGCCCTGTCATTCATCTTCCTGTTCACTGTCGGCGGGCTTACCGGGGTGTTTCTCGGCGCTCTTGCGGCGGACGTTCACCTTCACGACACCTACTTTGTGGTGGGGCACATGCACTATGTGATGTTCGGCGGCACGGTTATGGCGTTTTTCGGGGGGCTTCACTACTGGTTTACCAAGATGTTCGGCAGAGACTTCAACGAGCCGGTGGCAAAACTGGCTTGGCTGCTGGTGTTTGTCGGCTTCAACCTGACCTTTTTCATACAGCACATAATGGGAACTCAGGGAATGCCCCGCAGATATGCGAGTTATCCCGATGAGTTTCTCTACGGGCATCTGATTTCCACCTACGGCTCATGGGTGCTTGCCGTGGGAATCGCTCTGATGTTCGCAAACCTGCTTTACTGCGCTTTCAAGGGGAGCAAGGCGGGGAACAACCCGTATGACTCCCTGTCTCCGGAGTGGGACACGGTGTCTCCGCCGCCGCACGGGAACTTTGATGAAATCCCGGTCTTTACGGACTGGACCTACGGATACGGGGATAAGGGGGAGAAGAAGTAAATGTCCACAACCCACGCGCATGACCTTGACCCGGCAACGGAATACCAGTCGTCAAAACTGGGAATGTGGCTGTTTCTGGGAACGGAAGTCCTTCTGTTCGGCGGGCTTTTTGCCGCCTACGCGCTTTTCAGGGCAAAGTTTCCCGTCCTGTTTCACGAGAGCAGTCTGGAATTAAACGTCCCGCTCGGCGCGATAAACACGGTGGTTCTGATTTTCAGCAGTCTGACAATGGCGCTTGCGGTCGCCGCGTCAAAGCGCGGGGACACGAGAAAACTGCTCATCTTTCTTGCGGTAACAATTCTGTGCGCGTTTGTGTTCGGCATAAACAAATACTTTGAATACGGCGCGAAGTTCAGCCACCACATTTACCCCGACACCAACATATTTTTCGCCCTTTACTTTCTGATGACGGGACTGCACATGATCCATGTGTTTGTGGGAATACTGCTTCTCGGAGCGATGTTCTTCATAGCGCGGCGGGGTGTTTTCACGGCGGAATACAACACGCCGATTGAACTCACGGGTCTTTACTGGCATCTGGTTGACCTGATCTGGATATACCTTTTCCCGCTTTTGTATCTGATAGGGTGACGGAGGAAACTTAAAGTGGCAACACAGGAAAACGCAAAACACGATGACCATTCGCACGGGGCGCGGCAGTATATCGCCGTGTGGGGCGCGCTTATGGCGCTTACCGTGCTGACAGTATGGAGCGCGGGCAAAGACCTCGGCGGCTTTTTGAACATCACCGTGGCGATGGTAATCGCGTCCGTAAAGGCGGGGATTGTGGCGCTTTACTTTATGCATCTGAAGTTTGAAGACAAACTGACCTGGATATACGCCATATATCCGCTGCTTCTTCTGCTGCTCCTCATAGGGTTTACCCTGATGGAGACTTTCTCGCGCATTCCCGCGGTGGACTGACCCATGCTGGCAAAGTCCGCCGTTATCTCCCTTGTGATTCTTCTGGTGTGGGGCAATGTGGTTGCGGGCCTGAAAGTGGGGCTTGCCTGCCCGGACTGGCCGCTGTGCCACGGCGAGGTCATACCGCCGCTCCGGTGGGACATATACGCGGAGTTTCTGCACCGCGTTATCGGCGCGGTTGTTTCCGTCCTTATTGTGTGGCTTTCCGTCCGGCGGATGCGGACATACACCGGCGCGGCAAAGGCGGTTCCCTATCTGACGATTTTTCTGCTCGCCGCTCAAATCCTGCTCGGCGGGGCGGTGGTTCTGCTGAAGATACCGACCGACCTCACGACTGTTCATTTTGCAAACGGCGTCCTTATCTTCTGCCTCACTTTGTATATGGGACGTTTTGAGAGCGGCGCGGGGCTGAAAACATCAGGGGTCGCCGGGGTCTGGTTCGCCCTTGCCGCGCTGGTGTTCGCGCAGTCGGTCTTGGGGGCTTTTGTGCGCCATTCCCATGCGGGTCTCGCGTGCGGTCCCGACTTTCCCAAGTGCCTCGGCCAGTGGATTCCGTCCGGGCTTTCGGGCGTTGTTCTCTACCATTTTTCCCACAGGATTTTAGGATACGCGGTCGCGCTGATGGCGGTTGGAATGGCGGTTTTCCCCGGCACGCGCGGGCGGAGCGCCAACATAATCCTCATCTCGGTCGCGGTTCAAATTCTGATAGGTGTCGGGATGATACATTCGGGTCTTCAGTTCGCGGCAACCGCGCTTCACCTATTGGTCGCCCTGCACATACTGTCATTCGGCCTGTTGAGGTGGTTTGAAAGCGGCTCAGGCGGGGCGCGCCCGCAATGAGCGGCAAAAGCGCCGGACGGGTTGTTGTTTCGGCGGTGATACTGTCAAAGCCGGGAATCATCCTGAGCGTGGTGTTCACCGGACTTGCGGGAATGGTTCTCGCGCAAAGGGGGCTGCCGCCTTTTGAGACGGCTCTCGCCGGTTGCCTGACCCTGATGGTGAGCGCGGCGGGGTCGGCGATTTTCAACAACTTTCTGGACAGAAAGTCGGACAAAATGATGGACCGGCTCAGCGCGAGGGTTCGGGCGCTTGAGTCTGTCGGGGAGAGGAACGCCGCGATTGTCTCGTGCCTTATGATGGCCGGGGCGACCGTTGCCGCGGCGGTCTGGATAAACATTCTGAACGCGGCATTAATCGCGCTTGCCGCATTGAGTTACACTGTTTTCTACACCATTTTTCTCAAGCGGGCGTCTCCGTTCGGGACTGTTCTCGGCGGCATTCCCGGCGCGCTTCCCGTCCTGATAGGCTACACGGCGGTGCGCCCTGATATTGGCGTGGACGCCGTTCTGCTTTTTGCCTTCATGATGCTGTGGCAGCCGCCCCACTTCTGGGCGCTGGCGCAGAAATACAGCAATGAATACGAAAAGGCGGGAATAGCCGTCCTGCCGGTCGCATTCGGCGAAAAATACACAAACATTCTGATTGCCCTTTACTCAATCTCGCTTATTCCCCTGACCCTCGCATTCTGGCTTGAGGGAATCACGTCCGAGTATTTCGCCGCCGTTGCCCTCGCCCTCGGCGTTTATTTCAACATAGCCGTAGCCCGCTGCGCGATTAAAGGCGGCGGCTATGAGGCCGCCTTTGGCGCGTCAATCATTTACATGCTGATGATAATGGCGTCGCTCATGATTGACATTGTGATAAAAGAGCGTGAAGTCAACGAGTTGATGAAACTTGTTTGACGGGGTTGTATTGTTTCTCTCATTTGATATAGTATGAGTGTATCAAATGAAGGAGGGGTGAAGAATGGCAACGGGAAAGCACAAAGACATCTGGTATGAGACCGGAATTCCCAGACAGGAGGCTGAACTGCACGAGTGTCTGGAAGCGGGGTTTCCGTATCAGGTTTACAACAAACTTGCCGACATATCGGGCTTGAGCAAAAAAGAGGTGGCGGAGGCGGCGGCCATTGCCCCGGCAACGCTTGCCCGCCGCTCCAAGGCAAAGAGGTTCAACAGGGACGAGAGCGACCGTCTTTACAGGGTTGCGAGGGTTATGGATGCGGCGACGGGTTTCTTTGGAGGAGACAGGGAAGCCGCAATGGACTGGCTGACGCACCCTGTTCTCGGTCTTGGCGACCGCAGGCCCGTTGACATGCTGAAAACATCGGCGGAGGCTGATTCTGTTGTAGTCCTTATAGAGCGCCTCAAGCACGGTATCATAGTTTGAAGCCCCTGAATGTTTACCGGATTGTAATAGATGAGTATGCGGAGGACGCATTCTCCGGGAAAGGGGCGGAAAAGTTTGGCGGAAGGTGGAACAGCGTAGGGAGTCGGTGTGTCTATACCGCCGGTTCGGAATCTCTTTCAATTCTTGAGATTCTTGTTCAGAGGAAGGGAGTTGCCGTTGAGGGCTACACGTTGTTTCAACTGCCCTTGAATGAAACCGATATTGAGCGTTTTGACACCGGGCGACTGCCTAAAACCTGGCGGGATTACCCCGGATCAGAGGAGACAAAAGAGATTGGCGACAGGTGGCTTACGAAAAGCCGGAAACTTGCCCTCGCCCTGCCGAGCGCGGTTGTTCCGAGGGAAAGCATCTATCTGCTGAACCCCGCGCACAAGGGATTTAAGCGGGTGGCAGGGAAGGCAAAGCCGCTTAAGTTTGAGTTTGATTCGCGGTTGGTTTAGGGAGCAAATTCAATGGTTTCAGTATCAAGTTCCGTACTGCAATCACGGCAATAAAGTTGCTCCAAAATCATTAGGATTGATTTATGAATTGCTCTCTATTAAAACGGCGGAAACATCAATATCAAGTCCTTCACCGCACTCCTCGCAACATAGATATTCCGGACCGCAATTTGCAGCCTCCGTGCGGACAAAAATCAACTTGTCGCCTTCGCCGCGAAAAACATCAAGAGCGTCCGCCGGAGCGACAAAGTGATTATTTCCACACGCCTTGCACGAATACTTTTCATCTGCCGTCATAATTCAATCCCTCCAGCAATTAGCCTCGGCGCTGTGACTTTTTTCAACTTCTTCAAAACTTACAAATTTTACACGGTTACGAATTTCTCGAAAAGAAGTCAGATCTTTTTTGTCTTGAAATTCCTTCACCCTCCATTCAGGGGCGACAATTTTGAATTGAGTATAAAAATCTTGCAACTCATTGAACTTAATCAAAGAACGATTCATATCAGTGGATAATTCAATCTCAAACATTGTGTTTGGCATTTGACGTTCATTAAACCAAATGACATCTACTGTTTTTGCCTGTCTCATCAGGCACGGATAGCCGAAGTTGTGACTACCAGACTGGGGAAGAGTCGTCCAATCACAAATATCAACAAGCGGCTTTCCCAGAAACAGACGATTTTTGTCCTGCGATGGAACAAAGGTTTTATATTTCTTCAAACTGCCAATTTCCACCAGCAACCCCTGATAGTGGGAATGCGTATATTTTGCAATGTTCGGGGGAATTTCACCTTGTTGAGGTAATTTATACCGCGCGTCCAGTTCCGCCGCTCGCCTTTGAACGCAATACAACCCCGGCTTGATTTTGTGAAAAACCTCTGGATTTTCCTGAACAATACGGCGAATGGTCGCCTCAGGAGTTTTTGTTTTCCATTGAGCCGTTTTTGCAGGAATCGTCTGCCTGTATAGTTGCAGAAGAGTCGCCACTCCACCCAACTCCTCAAGCGAATCTAAAACTTGCCTCCATTGCGGCATCTTATTTTTAGCCACCTCTCTTCCCCCTCATCCCTTCTTCTGCACCGGCTTGGCGGGAACTAACTTTGCGGGCGGCTGAACTCCGGACTGCTGCTTAAACCACATCTTCCCTCCGTCATCGGCGATAAATTTTGATGAAAGAGTCCTCTCAAAAATCAAAGTCATCAAATGGTATGCCGTCATAACGGCGGTTTGAAGTTCCTGCGTATCCTCAAGCATTTCAACCCGGACGCCAAGTTCCCTTAACTTTTCCGCCCCTATCCTCTGCCCGTGAACATGAATCGTGCCGCCGGCGGTATCCTCGGCGTTAAAATACGCCGCAATGCCGTTAACCGTTTTCTCCCGCAACGCCTCATCCTCCATATCCTTGAACATCCTCCGCTTCATCCACCGGACCACCAACTCCCTGCTGTAGGACAACGCCTTTTCCGCCTCCATGGCAAGCGAAGGTCCCATATTCTGCAAAATGGGAGCCCAAAGGTGTCCCATGCCGGTATTTTTCTCAATATCCTCTCTCGCCTGATTAAACCCCTCACGAATTGCCCTTGCGGAATACGCCTTGCCGCCGGTGGACAACTGGGGGTCAATGGGGCCGAGCTGGCTCTGCCTGCCAAGCGCCAGAAGGTCGCTTGCCAGACTTATCATTGTGCCGCCGGACATTGCCAGATAGGGAACTATCACCTCAATGCGGCTGAAGTTGCCGTGCAAATACTCAACTATGCTCTCAACCGCATTCGGGTCTCCTCCGGGAGTGTGCAGGATTAAAGTAAGCCCCTTGTCGGTTTTCATCCCGTGAAGAGCGTTCATAAAGCCGTTGATATCCTCCCGGCTGATGTTCACCCCCGAACCGGCGGCATTTTTCTGCAAAAATGCGGAAGCGTAAAAAATAACAGTCGCGCCGCCCCGAAGATTTGACACATTCGCCAACTCTTTGGAAAGGCGTTTGTTAAGCCAGTTCGGGTCTTTTTTGAGAGCGCCCCCTTGAAGGCAGTTTATGAGTTCACTGAGAGAAGCCATGTTATTTCACCTGAAAAGAGTCGGGAGGCTGATGTCCCGTCATTTTCCTCAATTCTTTCAACATAACAGTCAATTCACGAATCTCGCCGAGATACAGATACTGCTTATACAACTCCCTCGCTTCCTCAAGCGTTTTCAGCCAGTCATCCGAACTCTTTTTGCGCCCGTTCATTTCCCTTTCAAATACTCCACATAGCCCTCTTTTTCCAGTTTTTCAAACTTCTTCCGGACATCTTCGGCGAGTGATTTTTTGAACTCAACAATCTTTTCCCTGACCTTCCCGTCTTTCACGCCGAGTATCTCCGCCGCGAGAATTCCGGCGTTTCTGCCGCCGTCAACCGCCACTGTGGCAACCGGAACGCCCGCGGGCATCTGCATTATTGACAGAACCGAATCCACGCCGTCAATGGAGCCGCGCGAGTTTATCGGCACGCCGATTACGGGAAGCGGCGATATTGACGCCACCATTCCGGGCAGGTGCGCCGCCCCTCCCGCTCCCGCAATGATGACCTCTATTCCCCTTGTGTGCGCCTTTTTGGCAAAATCAAAAAGCCGTTCGGGAGTCCTGTGGGCGCTCACTATCGTAACCTCCGCCGGAATTTCCATCCCGCCCAGAAAGTCCGCCGCCTCCCTCATAACTTTCAGGTCGGAATCCGACCCCATAATAACGCTTACAACCGGCTCGCTCATAATGACACCACCTTCAAAGTTTGTTTGATGAAACGCGCTTTTTCAAAGGCTTCATCCAAATCTTCATCCGTAACGGTAACATGCCCCATCTTGCGGAACGGCTTTGTGCGCCGCTTGCCGTAAATGTGGAAACCCGCCCCCTTCACCTTCATACACTCTTCCAGCCCGTCATAAACCGCCTCCCCCTCGTGCCCCGGCTCTCCGAGGATGTTTACCATAACGGACGCTGTTTTACGCCTTGTGCTTCCAAGCGGCATGCCTAAAACCGCACGGAGGCACTGCTCGTATTGGGAGGTTTCGCACGCCTCTATCGTGTGGTGGCCGCTGTTGTGCGGGCGCGGGGCGCACTCATTGACCAGAACATCACCGCTTTTTGTAAGGAACATCTCAATCGCCATTATTCCGCGCAGATTCCAGAGTTTCGCAATACGGACGGCAAGTTCTTCCGCCTCTTTGAGCGCGCGCGGGTCAACCCCGCGAACCGGACAGGCGACATACTCCACAAGGTTCGCCCTGTCATTGAACACCATTTCAACCGGCGGGAAGCACTCGGTCTTGTCATACGCATTTCGCGCAATGATGACCGAAATCTCCTTCTCTATGTCAATGAACTCCTCAACTATGGCTTCGCCTTCAAGAAGCCCGTCAAGGTCGGAGTCCGAGCGGACAATAAACACCCCGCGCCCGTCATAACCGCCCCTGCACAGTTTATGAACAAAGGGACAACTTAAATCGCCGGAGCGGACGGCGGCTTTTATCTCTGCGGAAGACTTAAACACAGTTCCCAAAGAGCCCTTCGCGGGAGCGCAGGGGATTTGGTTGTCCCGGAGAAACTGCTTCTGAGACCCTTTGTCCTGTATGCAGGAGATGATTTCAGCGGAGGGACAGACACTCAAACCCCGTTTCCCAAGTTCCCTCAGCGCGTCCGTGTTCACATGCTCTATCTCTATCGTGAGAACGTCAAGACCCCCGCCGAACTTCATCACATCATCGTAATTGCTGAAATCGCCCTGAACAAACTCCGCGCAAAACTTTGCCGCCGGGCAGTCCTCAGACGGGTCAAGAACCCGTGTATGCAGATTCCAGTTGCCCGCCGCAAGGCACAGCATCTTGCCGAGCTGCCCCCCGCCCAAAATGCCGAGTTTTGTTTGTATCCCTTTTGCCATTTACTCCAAAACGCCCTCAAGTTCCTCCGGGCGGCCTATGACATGACGCGCTCCGGAGCGCACCAGTTCATCCCTGCCCCGAAACCCCCACAGCGCGCCCACGGGAAGCATTCCGGCGGCGACCGCGGTTTCCATATCCACGGCGGAATCGCCGACAAGCGCCGTTTTGTCCGCCGCAACGCCCATTCTTCTGCAAACGCCCTCCGCGCCCGCCGGGTCGGGCTTTCTCGGCGTGCGCTCGCTGTGCCCCACTATCTCGGCAAAATCCCAGCGGGAAAGCAGACTGACCGCTATTTTTGAGGTCATCTCGTGCGGCTTGTTGGAAAGCACCGCCAGTTTAACGCCCCTGCCCGACAACGAACAGAGCAGTTTGTCCATCCCGTCATACAGTTTTGTGCGCACATCAAATGCCTCCCTGTAGGATGCCATAAACCCCTCAAGGCACGCAGACACATCGGCGGGGGAGGCATCCGGGGGAAGCGCCTTTTTTATCATCTCCTCCGCGCCGCCGCCGATAAAAAACTTGTATTCGTCAACATCCCGACCGGCAAAACCGAGGGCGAGAAGAGACGAGTTCGCCGCCGCCGCTATGTCCGCCACGGAGTCAACAAGCGTCCCGTCAAGGTCAAAAATTACCGCCTCGTATTTCACCGCTTAATCCAGATACCTTCTCTTGATTTCCTCAACCGCATGCGGCTCGCCCACAAAAGTAACGGAATCGCCCTCCAGAAGAACCGTCATCGGGCCGGGCACAACCGTTTGACCGCCGCGCCGGACAAGCGCCACCAGACAGCCCGCGGGAAGACTCAAATCCTTGAGCGGCCTGCCCGTGAGCGCATGGGAGGGACGCTCCCACCCGGCGATGTCAACGGAGATTATCTGCTCGCTGCGGGTAAAGATTTCCCTTATGCCGTCCTCTCCGGCGGCGCGCGTCCAGTCGCCGAAAAAGCCCTTGTCTTCAACGATCTTCGCAAGCCCGGCAAGCATTCTGAGGTGAAGGTTTGTCTCGTCCTTCGGGCTGACGAGGAAAAACAGCGCCTTTGCCTTCACCGCCCGCCCTCCGCCGGTGCCGGGCGGTATGCTCACGCCGGCAAGGGAGCGCACTATCGCTATCTCCATCCGGTCAATGCCGTCAAGCCGCAAATGCGGAAGCGCGACGCCCTCCTCGGTAACGGGCGTCATTCCCACGCCCGTGCCGCTTATGAAACCCTTCGCAAGCGCATCGGGGCCCACCCGCCGGACGCGCGGCGCGAGTTCCTCGGACACCATGCGCGCCACTGCCTCAAAATCAAGGTCGGAGCGGTCTCCGAGGTCTATCACCGCGCTGCCCGCCATCAGGCGGTCAAACGGGTCGTCTTTTCTGAGACCCTTTTCCTTGAGTATTTCCCTGAGTTCGGTGTCCAGCCCCTCGTAGCGGGAGCGGCCGAGATTTTCAAACAGGTGGAATATCGCGCCGCCGCGCTTGATCTTGTCGCGCATGTGAGTCCGGTACCACAGCACGCACACCACCACCACCGCCACAGTGAACACCTTGGCGGACAGCCCTACGCTTGCAAAAAGCCACATGGACGAAACCACGCCCGCAATCTGCATCCACGGGTAAAGGGGCGACCTGTATCCGGGGTCGTAGGAGTCAATCCTGCTCTCCCTCATCACAATCACCGAGAAGCACAGAATCGCAAACACCAGAAGTTGAAAGGCGCTTGCGAGTTTCACTATCCTTGCGGGGTCCAGCAGCACAAGCGTGAGCGCGGTGGCGGCGACCGTGAGAACAAGCCCGTAAATGGGCGTGCCGCTCGGCGATATTTTCATAAACACGCGCGGTATTGCGTTGTCCCGGCTCATCGCCAGAGGGTAGCGGGACGCCGTGAGCGTGCCCGCGTTGGCAACCGAAATGAATGCGGCAATGGCGGCAAGGGAGATAAAGTAAAGCCCCGCCTTGCCGAAGATCGCGCTTGCCGCATCCGCCGGAAGCGTGGGGTTTCCAATCAGCCGGTCAAGCGGAACTATCCCCACCATCACCAGAGAGCCGAGGCCGTAAACCAGAACGGAAACCCCCAGCGCGTAGAACATGCCGACCGGAATCGTCCTCTCCGGGTCGCGGACTTCCTCGGAGAGGCTTGTAACCTTGGTTATGCCCGCATAACTGATATACACCATCGCCGAGGTGGACAGCAGGGCTTCGGCGGAAAAGTCTCCGAGGGAGGCGAGGTTTGCGGGCTTAATCTCCGCAACGCCGGAAAAGATGAACACCGAAAGTATCAGCAGAAGCACCAGCACAAGAGACTTCTGAAACCCGCCGCTTGACTTTGCGCCCACGGCGTTGATAAACCCCAGCGCAAGCGAGGCGACAACGGAAAACGGCACAATGTAATCCTTGTAGTCCGGGAAAAACAGCGCGATGTAGTAGCCCATTCCAATAAGGGCGAACGCGGATTTCAGAACAAGGGCGAGCCATGTGCCGATGCCGCCCACAGTGCCGAAAAGCGGCCCCAGAGAACGGTCTATAAAGTAGTATGCGCCGCCCGCCCTCGGCATGGCGGTTGACAGCTCCGCGATGCTGAATATGACAGGCACAAGCGAGAGAACCGCCACCATATACGCTATTACCACCGAGGGGCCGAGGCCGTATTCCTTCGCCGCAATTCCGGGCAGCAGGAAGAACCCGGCGCTCAGCGAAGTTCCCACCGCAAGGGCGAAGATGTCTTTCGTTCCAAGTTCCTTTAGCAGTTTTTTTGAAGGTTTTTCCACAGGCAAAAACTCCGCCCCTCACCCCGAAAAAAGAGACACAAGGCTGAATATGGGCAAATACATTGAAATCACTATAACCGAGACCACAACTCCGACAATAAGAATAGCCCCGCTTTCAACGGACGACTGGACGGCGGCGGACAGGGCGTCTGTCTCCTGCATGTAGGTTTCAGACAGTATTTCAAGCATTTGAGGAAGCCGCCCCGACCGCTCCCCGGCGTCCACCATGGAGACAAATATGGCGGGGAAAGCCCCCTTTCCCGCGCCGAACGCCCCGGCAACACCTTCCCCCCTGACCATCCGCCGCGCCGCGGCGACAACCTCGCGGGAGAAAAACCTGTTGGGAGACGCGGACGACACCGCCTCAAGAGCGGACACCAGCGGAACTCCCCCGCGCAGAAGAGACGACAGCGCGCCGCAAAAGCGCGACAGCGCGGACTTGTGCGCCATCTCGCCGAAAACGGGGATGAGAAAGACCGCCCTGTCAACAAACACCGCCGCCCTTGCCGACCGCCGGTAAAGAAAAACGGGAACAAGAACGCACAACAGCGCGCCCGCCGCCATCTGCGGCAGGTTGGCTTTCACAAAAAACGCGACATCCGCCACCGCCTGCGTCAGGGCGGGCAGCGGCGCGCCCATGTCGGCAAACACCTGAGTGAACACCGGAACGAGAAACGCCAGCGCGGCAAACAGAACCGCCGCCGCCGTGCCGACCACCACAAGCGGATATATCATCGCCGTCCTGACCTTCTTTCTGAGCAGCTCCGATTTCATCAGACTGTCGGCAAACCGCGTCAGTATGCCGCCCATTGACCCGCCCGCCTCGGCGGCGCGGACAAGGCCCGTATAAAAAGGCGCAAACGCCTCGGGGCTTTTTTCCATCGCATCGGAAAGGCTCTCGCCAGCGCGGACGGCATCCAGTGTGCGCCGTAGCGCCTTTTTGAAGCGCGTGTCAGTCTCCTGCTCAACCAGAACCTCAAGGGCGCGGGAGATTTCAATGCCCGCCCCCACCATCACGGAAAATTTCCTTGTGAAGCCGTAAACCGCCGCCGGGGGTATCGCGCCCGTATGAATCTCGGTTGACAGGAGGGCTCTGAGGCGCGCCGCAAAACCCGTCCCGCCTTTTGAAATCCCTTCCCGAACAAAAACAGGCATAACTACTTCTCATCCGCGGGAGTGTTTTTCAAAACCTCTTCGGCGGTGGTTACTCCGCGTTTGAGTTTGAGGACGGCGTTTTCCCTCATTGTGCTCATGCCCGCGCGGGACGCCCATTTTCTCATGTCGCTCAGGGGAGCGCCCGAAACTATCATCTCCCTGAGTTCGGCGTCAACGACCGCCACCTCATACACCGCCTCCCTGCCCCTGTAGCCGAGGTTTGAGCAGGCGGGGCAGCCCGCCCCCTCGCGCAAACCGTCCCGGATTCCGGCAAACTCCGGGGAAACCGGCGCGGACGGGGAGAGGGGACGGCTGCAACGCTCGCAGATGACGCGCACAAGCCTCTGCGCCGCCACCGCCCGCAGGGACGAGGCGACCAGAAACGGCTCAACCCCCATGTCCAGCAGGCGCACGACCGCCGAAAGCGCGTCCGTGGTGTGGATGGTTGACAGCATAAGATGCCCCGTAAGGGACGCCTTGACCGCTATGTCCGCCGTTTCGCGGTCGCGTATCTCGCCCACAAGAATCACATCGGGGTCCTGCCGGAGAAAAGACCTCAGGCATTCGGGAAAGGTAAGCCCCACGGCTTCCCTGACCTGAACCTGACTTATTCCGGGCAGGTTGTATTCAATGGGGTCTTCGGCGGTGATGATGTTTGTCTCCTCGCTCTTTATCTCCTCAATGACGGAGTAAAGGGTCGTGGTCTTTCCGCTTCCCGTGGGGCCCGCGATAAGCACCATCCCGTTTTCCGCGCGGACGGATTTTTCAAAATCCGCGAGCTGGGCGTCTGTAAAACCGAGCTTGCCCAGACTGAAGTGCAGGGGCCCCTTGTCCAGAATTCTGACGGCAACCTTCTCGCCGAATATGACGGGAACAACCGAAATCCTGCACTCAAAACTGCGCCCGCCGGATGCGCGGAAGTTCATGCGCCCCTGCTGCGCGCGCCTTTTTTCGGCTATGTCAAGTTCGCACATAACCTTCAGCCTTGAGGTCAGCGCGGGCGCAATTCGCGGGGGAAACCTGTGAAACACATACAGCACGCCGTCAATCCTGTATCTGACCCTGAGTTCATTCTCATACGGCTCAATATGTATGTCGCTCGCCCTCTTTGAAAACGCCTCCTCTATTATTGAGTTTGAAAGCCGCACCACCGGAGACGAGAGAGAAACGTAGTCGTGCTTCGGGGGCGCGCCGTCCTCCGGAGAGCCGGTCTCCGCCGAGGCTTCATTGGCCATACGCCTGATTGAGTCGGGAGAGAAAACCCCTTCCGCCTCCTCCCCGCCGCCGTATCCGCTTTCAATAAGGGAGCGCAGCGTTTCCGGGCGGACGGAAACCAGACTCACCGGCGCGCCGCAGCGGAACTTCACATACTCAAGCACATCGGCGGACGCGCCGCCCGCCGCCACCGCCACGGCAATCCTCCCGTCGTCCGTGCGGACGGGGACCGCGCCGTGCTCTCTCGCAAAACTTTCGGGAAACATCTCAAGCAGCCCGCGGTCGGTTGAAACCGCCGGGGTGTTTTCAGGCAAATCGCTCATGTCGGGGAGAACTGAAATATATCAAAAAACGCCGCGCTCCGCAGAAAAAATTTCCCGTTGCGCCCGTTTAATGTTACTGTTTGAAAACCGCTTCCGCGCAGATGACCTTTCAGAAACTCATACTCTCCCTTCAGGACTTCTGGGCAAGCCGGGGATGCGTCATCGCCCAGCCCTACGACACCGAAAAGGGCGCGGGAACTTTCAATCCGCACACATTCCTAAGATGCCTCGGACCTGAGCCGTGGAGCGTGGCGTATGTTGAGCCGAGCAGAAGGCCCGCAGACGGCAGATACGGCGACAACCCCAACCGGCTTCAGCACTACTACCAGTTTCAGGTTCTCATCAAGCCCGCCCCGGACGACATACAGGACTTGTATCTCAAGAGCCTCTCCCACCTCGGCATAGACGCGGCGCGGCACGACATCCGGTTTGTGGAAGACGACTGGGAATCTCCGACCCTCGGCGCGTGGGGGCTCGGCTGGGAGGTGTGGCTGGACGGGATGGAAATAACGCAGTTCACCTACTTTCAGCAGGCGGGCGGCATAGACTTGAATCCGGTGTCGGCGGAGATCACCTACGGGACGGAAAGGATAGCGATGTATCTGCAGGGGGTGGACAATGTGTTTGACCTCAAATGGGAGGGAGACATTTCCTACGGCGAGATGCACAGGGAGAGCGAGTTTGAGTTCTCAACCTACAACTTTGAAGAGGCGGACACAGCGGCCCTTGCGGAGCTTTTTCCGCAGTTCGGCGCGGAGTGCGTGCGCCTTGCGGAAAAGGGGCTGCCGCTTCCGGCGTATGAATACTGCATGAAGTGCTCCCATGTGTTCAACCTGCTTGACGCGCGCGGCGCGGTGGGAATAGCGGAGAGGGAGACCTACATAGCGCGGGTGCGCGCCCTGGCGGGCGCGTGCGCCGGGGCGTGGCTGAAAAAACGCGAAGAGATGGGCTTTCCCCTGCTCGCAAAAGCAAAGCGATGAAAAAAGACTCTTTCACCAAAGGAGCGGCGGACAAGACGCAAGGGGGCAAACTTCTCCCGTGCGCGGAAGCGGGGCGATGAAAAAAGACCTTTTTATTGAACTGGCGGTGGAGGAAGTCCCGTCCGGAATGTCTCCGCAGATAGCGGACGGACTCAAAAGCGGTTTTGAGCGGCGGCTCGGGGAGCTTGCGGTCGGGTTTGACAAAGTGGTGTGTTTTCACACTCCCCGGCGTTTCGCCCTTCTGGTTTCCGGCGTCACCCCCCGCGCCGGGGATGTGACGGTTGAGAGTTTCGGGCCCTCCGAAGCGGCGGCGTTCGGCGCGGACGGCTCTCCCACAAAGGCGGCTCTCGGCTTTGCAAAAAGCAAGGGCGCGCGGGTGGAGGAGCTTGAGGTCGCCGAAAGGGAAAAGGGCAGGTTTCTTGTTTTCAGAAAAAAGACAAAGGGCGGCGAGTCCGGCGGCATTATAGCCCGCGCCGCGCCGGAGGTCATAAGGGGCGTCCGGTGCGCGAAATCAATGAGGTGGCGGGAGGACGCCGCCGCGTTTGCGAGGCCCGTAAGGAAAATCTCCTGCTTTTACGGCGGCAGGCCGCTCAGGATTGAGATGGACGGAGTGCCGTTTTCCGCATCGGTGTCGGGGCACAGGTTTGCGGGCAAAAAGCCGTTCAAACCGGCGGACTGGCGGTCGTATCTGTCGGGGCTGAAGAAAAACTTTGTCATTGCCGACCCCGATGAGCGCATGAAAGCGATAGAGGCGGGGGTGAAGGCGGAAACGCGGCGGCTTGGCGGCGTTTACCGGAAAGACCCCGAACTGCTTGAAACCGTGCGCGGGCTTGTGGAGCATCCGCTTGTGCTGTCCGGCGAGTTTGAGAAAAAGTTTCTGAACCTGCCCGCCGAAGCGCTTACCAGCGTGATGAAGAGCCACCAGAAATACTTTCCGGTTTTTTCAAAGTCGGGCGGGCTTCTGCCTTATTTCGTGTTTGTGTGCGGAACGCCCGTGAAGGACGCGGCAACGGTCATCCGGGGCAACCAAAGGGTGCTTCGCGCAAGGTTTGCGGACGCGGAGTTCTTTTATTCCGAAGACCTGAAAACGCCTCTTGAAAAGAGGGCGGGGGAGCTTGAAAAGATGGTCTTCCTGTCCGGGCTGGGAAGTTATGCGGACAAAACGGCGCGTTTGGAAAAAGTGGCGGCAAAACTCGCCCGGATGGCGGGGAAAACGGGGCTTGATAAAACCCTGAAACGCGCCGCAAAGTTGTCAAAGACCGACCTTGCGACACAGATGGTGTTTGAAATCCCCGAACTTCAGGGCGTCATGGGAAGGCGCTACTGCGAAGCGGCGGGAGAGGACGCCGGTGTGTGCGCCGCGATTGAGGAGCAGTATATGCCGACTGCGAGGGACTCCGCCCTGCCCCGCACGGACGCGGGCGCGATACTGGCGATTGCCGACAAAATTGACAATATATGTTCGTGCTTTTATCTCGGAATGAAGCCCAGCGGCTCGTCCGACCCGCTGGCGCTGCGGCGGCAGGCGATAGGGCTGATAAACATCGCGCTTGACCGGGGGCTGGATTTCAGCGTCCCGGAACTTGCCGGTTTTGTGTTGAAGACCCTTGAGAAAGCGCCCTACTCCGACAAACCGGCGGCGAAAACGGATGAGATTTGCGCCGAAGTGACGGACTTCATAGCGGGAAGGTTCAGGGGCGTGATGGTTGAGAGCGGGGCAAAGGCGGACTCCGTTGAGGCGGTCATATCGGCGGGCTTTGGCGGTCTTCCGGAGTGCCGGGAGCGGCTTGCCGCCCTTGAGGAGGCGAGGAAGTCAAAATCGTTTGCGGCGGTGGCGGCGTCTTTCAAGAGGGTGGTCAACATAGCGGGGGAGAGCAAAGGCGGGAAGGTCAGCGCGAAGTTGTTTGAGAAAACGGAGGAGAAAAAACTGCTCGGCGCGATTGAGAGGATTGAGAAAGCAACCGGCGGCGGACTCGCCGGTCATCTGAAACGGCTTGAGGGGCTGAAAAATCCGGTGGACGGGTTTTTTGACGCGGTGATGGTGATGGACAAAAACGCAAAGGTAAGAAACAACCGCCTTGCCCTGCTTGCGCGGGTGAAGGATTTATTTTTCAGGGTCGGGGATTTGTCAAAGATAGACAGATAGCGCTACAGTGGAAGCGGATATTGAGAAGGGTAAACCGGAAAGCCTTTCACTTCCCGTCTGAAATCAGACCCAAATTAACGCTTTCGCCGCTTGGAAGCGTGAGATTGCCAAGGTCGCCATTAGAACCGGCATGGTCTATTGTCAGGCTGAGCAACCTGCCGTCTTCGTCAAAATCCAGAAATACATTGTCCTTGATTTGAAGGGTCTCATCGGCTCTTCCGTCCAAGAAGTCAAACAGAACCGTGTCAGTGTCCGAAAAGTACGAAATCTTCATGCAGTGTGTAACCTCCTATCTTGAATCCCCTGTCAAAGAAAACATTAAAAACCGTTTCCCCGTCCTCCAGCAAGACAACTCTGAGAATCTTCCCGACCTCATCAACTCTTCCCCACAGCCTTATCCTGCCGTTTGATTGTATCTCCCTGTGAATGGGGTTGTCAATTACGCGCCGTATCCACTCATCCTTGATACTCCGGCGGTCAGGGCGTTGATTCCTGATGCGCCGGAAGTAAGGGGAAAACTTCATACCGCCCCCTCATGACGCATACGCCACAGCCCGCGTCTCCCTTATAACCGTCACCTTTATCTTGCCCGGATAGGTAACCTCATCCTGAATCTTTTTCGCTATGTCCCTTGAAAGCGCCTCGCTCTCACCCTCATCCACGGCGGTGTGCTCCACTATCACACGCAACTCCCTGCCCGCCCGGACGGCAAAACTCTTGCTGACGCCCGAAAAGGAATTGGCTATCCCCTCTATGTCCTCAATCCTCTGGACGTACTTCTCGTAACTCTCCTTTCTTGCCCCCGGACGCGAAGCCGATATGGCGTCCGCCGCCTGAACCAGTATTGAAAGCACATCCGTAACGCGCGAGTCATGGCTCTGGGCGACCGCGTTCACCACACGCTCATCCTCCTTGTATTTCTTCGCAAGGTCCGCCCCTATCTCCACGTGCGAGCCCTCAACCTCATGGTCAACCGCCTTGCCCACATCGTGCAACAGCGCGGCGCGCTTGGCAAGATTCTGGTCGTAGCCGAGTTCCGCCGCCAGCATGCCGCATATAAACGCCACCTCTATTGAGTGGTTCAGCACATTCTGGGAGTAACTCCTCCTGTATTTGAGCATCCCCACATGACGCACAAGTTCGGGGTCCATATCGTGTATGCCGAGGTCAAAAACCGCCTCCTTGCCCGCCTTCTTTATCTCCTCGCCTATCTCCTCCTCAACATCGGACACAATCTCCTCAATCCTCGCCGGATGAATCCTGCCGTCCTCTATGAGACGGTTGAGGGAAACCGCCGCAATCTCGCGGCGCAGGGAGTTAAGACTGGTGAGAACCACCGTGTCGGGCGACTCGTCCATCACGAAATCAACGCCGGTTCGCACCTCAAGCGCCCGTATGTTCCTGCCCTCGCGCCCGATGATCTTGCCCTTGATATCAGGGTCGGGAAGCGCAATCGTGGACGAGGTGTTTTCCGCCGTGTATGAACCGGCATACCTGTGAACGGCAAGCGCAACCGCCTTCATCGCGGTATCCTTCGCATCGTTTTCCGCCGCCTCCTCTATCTCCCTCGCCCGCAGAGACGCCTCTTTTTTCGCCTCCTCCTCAATGGAGCGCATCATGTCCGCCTTGATCTCCTCGGCGGAAAGCCCGGACAACTCCTCAAGACGCCGGGTCATGTCGCGTTTCATCCCGTCCACTTCCGAATGCCTCTCCTTGAGAGACTTCTCAAGCGAGTCAAGACTGTTGCGGCGGCGGCTCAAGTCCATCTCCTTTTCCTCCGCCTCCTTCATCTTGCTGTCCGCGCTTGCCCGCGCCTTTGCCGCCTCCTGCTCAAGCGAGGCGGACTGCCGCCGCCTGTCCTTCTCAATACGCTCAAGGTCGCGCTTGTTCCTGCGCGTCACATCGGCGGACTTGGACTTGGCGTTTTCAACTATTTTTGCCGCATCCCTCTTCGCCCTTTCAATTATCTGCGAGCCGAGCGCGCCCTTCCTTGCAAGCGTCTGCCTCTCCTTTGACGAGATGATCAGGTGGTGGATTACAAAACCCGCCGCAAAGCACACAACACCGGCGACAGCAGCCGCCATGAAAACCGATTCAAACATTTTTTTCACCTTCCCTTTTGGTTTGGACGCCAAACACGCCCTCCTCTGTTACGATAAAACCCGCGCGTCTGTCGTGCGACTCCGCCGGAATTTCAAAACTGACCAACTGAAACGAATACGCCGCGCCGCAAACCCTCGCCGGGTCAACACCCTCGGTCGCGCGGTCGTAAAACCCCTTCCCTGAGCCGACCCTGAAACCGAAGCGGTCAAAGCACAGCCCCGGAATCACCATCAGGTCCAAGCCGGAGGGAAGCGCCTCGCGCCCCGCGTCAACTGCGGGCTCCGGAATTGAAAAACTGCCGGGCGACAGTTCGTCCGTTGACCGGACTTCAAAAAAGCGCAGCCCCTCCGGGCAGACCCTCGGAAAAAACGCCCTCTTTCCCGCCGCCCTGATGAGGGGAACGGCGGCGGACAAATCAACCTCGCCCGCATGCGCCGCATACAGCGCAATGGTGTGTGAAGACTCAAACAGCGCCCCGCCGCACAGGTTGGCGACAACGCGCGCGCTCAAATCCGCGAGAACAGACGGCGGCTTGCCGTTTCTTATGCTCGCGTAGCGCCGGCGGATGTTCTGTTTTGTGAGGCGGCCGCCACCGCCGCCGGTTTCCGGCTCTTTACCCGTCTCCCTTTCTCTCGGCTCCATAAGCCATCTTGAGCTTGGTGAACTTTGAGATAAGAGACTTGTCCACAACCTGCCGGAGTCGCTCGTCGCGCTCCCGTTTTGAATTCTCAGCGTCCTCAATTTGCTCCCTCGACATGATCAGTTCTTCGGCTATGCCAAGAGCGGCGTAGAAGATAATATCGGGAATGCGTCCGCTCATAGTCCTCTTGAGGTCTGCGGACACCTCCTCCACGCGCTTCTCCAGAAGTTGAGCCGCGTTTTTCACACGCTGCTCATTCTCCGGTTCGGTTCTCACGCGGAATCGGGCCCCGAAGGCGTTTATGTCAACATCCCGCACGGGTTACGCCCTCGTCCTCATGTGTTCCCTGATTTTTCCGGACACGTTTTCCAATCTTCTTCCAAACTCACGTCTCTCACGCTCAAGCCTCTCAACAGTGTTTCTCAACTCCCTGTTTTCCATAACAAGGTCTTCATAATCCTCCGCCAACTCTTCGGCGAGTTGCGCGCATCTGAGAACCGTGTTTTCAAGGCCTGAGTCCATAGCCGTAATTTGTCCATTTTAATGCTTTCTTGTAATTTGTTCAAGGTATGGGAGCATACCGGACTGCTATGCTGAGCCCCGCGACCCTGAAAACGCTTGATGAAACCGAAGCCGGATACCGCGACAGCGAGAAACGGCTTTCACGCCCCGGAATCGCCCCCGAAGAGATTGTGAAACTGTCAAGGGAGATGTCCGCGGCGGAGGAAACCGTCCGCGCATACGGGCGCTACAGGGAGATACTTGAGCGCATAGACGAGAACACGGCGCTTCTGGAAGACGCCGAACTGCGCGAACTCGCCCGCGCGGAGATAGAGTCGCTTGAGATTGAGCGCGAGCGGTGCGAGAAAAACCTTGCCGAACTTCTCGCGCCCAAAGACCCGGACGACACCAGAAATGTCATCCTTGAGATACGCCCTGCCGCCGGGGGGGAGGAAGCCGCGCTGTTTGCCTCCGACCTTCTGGGAATGTATTCCAGATACTGCGAAAAGAGGGGCTGGAAAGCGGCCGTCATCGGCCTTGCGGAAACGGAACTGGGCGGCGTAAAAGAGGCGGTCGTAACAATTGAGGGCGCAAACGTGTTTGAGAGCATGAAGCACGAGAGCGGCGTTCACAGAGTCCAGCGCGTTCCGGCGACGGAAACGGGCGGGCGGATACACACGTCAACGGCAACCGTGGCGGTTCTCGCCGAGCCCGAAGGGGTGGAGGTGGAGATAGACGACAAAGACATAAAGGTTGACACCTACAGGGCGTCCGGCCCCGGCGGGCAGCACGTGAACAAGACCGACTCGGCGGTCAGGATAACTCACATTCCCACGGGCATCACGGCGCAGTGCCAGAGCGAGAGGTCGCAGCACAAAAACCGCGCCCAGTGCGTCCGGATGCTTCGCGCGAAACTGTATGAGGCGGAAACCGAAAAGCGCGAAAGCGAGAGGGCGGGGGAGAGGAAAAAACAACTCGGCGGCGGCGACAGAAGCGAGAAGATACGAACCTACAACTTCCCCCAGTCCCGCGTTACCGACCACAGAACGGGGCTTTCCCTCTCAAACATAGAGGCCGTGATGAACGGCGGGATTGAAAAACTGGTCGCCGCTCTCAAAAGCAAAGCGGGGGAGGCGCCGCAGTGAACCCCGCAAGCATGGCCGCCGTCTGCCTTTATCTCGCCTCGTCCGCGCTGCTGATACTGTTTATGGCGCTCTCAAATCCCGCCGGATGGATTCGCCGGGCGGGGTTTGCCGCCGGGCTTGCCGGATTTGCCGCCCACACGGCGGGAGTGTGGGCGGCGGTCGCGTCCGGAGAGCCGCTTGCCGGGGGGCTTGCCCGGGGGGTGTTCCTGTTCTCATGGTTCACCGCCGCCGCCCTGCTCGCCATGGGAACGCGGGCGCGCCGCTCGTCTCTCGGCGCGTTTGTATTCACGCTCGCGTTCGCCGCCACTCTGCCGTCCGCCGTTCCCGTTGCGGAATCCGCCGCGCGCCCGGCGGGGGCGCTGGTGCAGACCCATGTCGCGCTGGCGCTTCTTGGGCAGGCGTTTTTCTTCATCGCGTTTGTCGCCGCCGTTTTATACATTGTCAGGGAGGGGCGGATAAAGAGGGGCGCGCTCGCTCCGGACAAAGGCGGGTCTCTGCTGCCGATAACGGGGCTGGACAGGGTTCAGCACATAAGCCTGCTGTGCGGATTCCCCCTCGCCACTCTGGGGCTCGCGCTGGGGTTTGTGTCCGCAAGCAGCGTCTGGGGGGCGGACTGGCAGTGGGGCGGCAAGGTAACCCTGTCGGTCGTAACGTGGCTTATCTACGCCGTCCTGATAAACGGCAGACTGGCGCACGGATGGAAGGGACGCAAGTCGTCCCTTGTCGCCATCGCGGGATTTGCGGCAATTGCGGCGGCGTTTGCCGCCAGTTACGGCCCCTGAATTATCAGATGTAGTGTCCGCCGTTGAGCCTGACGGTGGTTCCCGTAATCCAGCTTCCGGAAGAGGAGCACAGATAAACAACCGCAAGCGCGACATCCTCCGCCGAGCCGAATCTGCCGAGCGGTATGTCCTTGAGGATGGTCGCCCGGATGTCTTCGGGAACGGTCATCAGCATGTCGGTCTCAACAAAGCCGGGGGCAACGGCGTTCACCCTGATTTTGTTTCTGGACAACTCGCGTGCCATGCTTTTGGTAAAGCCGGTTATGCCCGCCTTGGTGGAGGCGTAGTTCGCCTGCCCGATGTTGCCCATCTCTCCGATGATGGATGAAATGGAGACGATTGAACCGCCGTTTTCGTTTGCAAGAAGCGGGTCAAGAACGGCTTTGGTGCAGTTGAAGACGCTTGACAGGTTGGTCTGTATGACCTCGCTCCACTGTTCGGGCGTCATTCTTTTGAGCATTCTGTCTCTGTTGACCCCGGCGTTGTTGACAAGAATGTCAACCTTGCCGAAGTGGTTCACCGCCGCCTTGCCCACGTTCTGGGCCTGGTCAAAGTTTCCCACATCGGCGCGAACGGTAACGCATTTTCTTCCCAGCGCCTCAACTTCCCGCTTTACGGCGTCCGCCGCCGCGTCGTTTCTCGCGTAGTTGAGCAGTATGTCCGCCCCGGCCTCCGCAAGCGCGATTGATATCGCTTTCCCTATCCCCCTTGAGCCGCCCGTAACAACGGCAACCTGACCCTTAAGGTCGTGCAATTTCTCAAGCATGGTTTATTCCTCCTAACCTCTTGTTTGGAACAGGCGACTAATTTTATTGGCGCGGGCGGTTTTGTCAAATCCCCTGAAATTGGAAGCGCATTATTATAATGTTATATTCGCCCCCGCAAGGGTGATGAACGAATTCACGAAATCTCACGGGCTCGGAAACGACTATCTGGTTTTTGAGGAAAAATCCCTTTCCTTTGACCTCACTCCGGAGGCCGTCCGTTTGCTGTGCGACCGCCGCCTCGGCGTCGGGGCGGACGGGATACTGCTTATGGTTGATTCGGAAAAATCCGATTTCGGCCTCAGGATTTTCAACCCGGACGGAAGCGAGGCGGAAAAAAGCGGCAACGGGCTGCGCATTTTCGCCAAATTTCTCCGCGAGCGCGGACACGCGGGGGCGAACGCATTTTCCATAGAGACCCCCGGCGGGGAGGCGCGGGCGGAAACAACCGAAAAAGACGGCGGCGTTTGCGCCGTAACGGTGGACATGGGGCGGGCGGTTTTCAGGGAGGGCGCGGATAAAATACGGGCGGGCGGAAAAAGTTTTGAATTCACCGCCGTGTCGGTGGGCAATCCGCACTGTGTCATTTTCACGGAAAGCCCCAATGCGGACGACACAAAATTGCTGGGGCCGCTTATTGAAAATCATGAGTTTTTCCCCGGCCGCACAAATGTTCAGTTTGCGCGCGCGGTTTCAAAAGACCGTCTTGAAATTTTTATCTGGGAGCGCGGCGCGGGATACACGCTTGCGTCGGGCTCAAGTTCGTGCGCGGCGGCGGCCGCCGCCGTCCGCAAGGGGCTGTGCGAAAGCCCGCTCATCGCGGCGATGCCCGGCGGCGAATTGAACATTGAGGTTTCCCCCGCTTTTGAAATACGGATGACGGGGCCCGCCGAAGAGGTGGCGACCGGAAACTTGAGCGGCGACATGCTCAAAAAACTGTCCGGCATGCGCGGGCGATGAGCGGTTTTGTTCTGTCGTGCGCCCATGTGCTTCCCGTTTCATCCCCGCCGGTCAAAAACGGCGCGGTTGCGGTTGAAAACGGAAAAATAAAAGCCCTCGGCACGGCGGAGGAAATCGGAAAGCGGTTTCCCTCTTTTGCCGTCCGCGAATTGGGGGAGGGTGTTCTTCTTCCCGGCTTTGTAAACTGCCACACCCATCTTGAACTCGGCTGGCTGCGCCCCGAAGGGGGTTTTGAAAGTTTTACCGGCTGGCTTTCACACATCATCACAAAAAAACTGAGGGGACCCGAACCCGGCGAGCTGGAGCGTTCCGTTCGCGGCGGGGCGGCGGAACTTATGCGCTGCGGCGTTACCACTGTGGGGGAAATATCCTCCTACGGCGCGGACGCGGACATATTGAAAAACAGCCCGTTCAGAACGGTTCTTTTCCGCGAGGTTACAGATGGCAAGCCCGCGTTTCCCGCTCGTCTTGAGCACGGCGGGCGGTATGAGGAGCGCATATTTCCGCACGCGCCCTACTCCTGCTCTCCGGAACTTATAAGGGCGGCGTTTGCGCGGTCTGAAAAAGAGAACATTCCGTCGGGAATACATCTTGCGGAAAGCCCTGAGGAGACCTTATTTGTGAGGGGCGGGAAAAACGGCATAACGGAAAAAATATATCCCCTGCTCGGCAAGCCGCCGATGGAGCGGCACACGGCGGACACGCCTTTTGAGTATCTGGAAAAAACCGGAACGGGAAAAACAAAAATCACCCTTGTCCACATGGCGCATGTGACGGACGGGGAGATAAGGCGGGCGGGCGAAAAAAACATGGGCGTTGTTCTGTGCCCCGGAAGCAACCGGTTTTTAGGCACGGGAGACGCGCCCGCGCTGAAATACGCAAAAATCAAAAGAGTGGGCATCGGCACGGACGGGCTTTCAAGCAACACCTCCCTTAATTTTTTCAATGAAATGAAACTCCTCCGCGACATGCTTTTGCCTCTCGGAGAGGATGAAGCCGCAAAAACCGCCGTCCGCATGGCGACCCTCGGCGGAGCGGAGGCGCTTTTTCTTGAAGACAGAATCGGAAGCGCAACCCCCGGAAAGGATGCGGACTTAATCTTCATCAGAACGGGAAAAACCGATGACCCGTATAAGGCGGTCGTCTCCGCAAACAGCGCGGAGACGGTTTCAAGGGGGCGATAGCAAACCGCTCATTCACGGAATTCAAGCAAAAAAGCGTGAATGAGACCCTGATAATGCCGTCCATTCACGCTTTTTTGACATTTTAGCGTGAGTGAGTATCATATCTCCCGTGCCAGTCTCCAAATCTTTGAAAGACAGAATCCAGTTCCTGCGGGATGAATACGCCTCGTTAAAGCCCGGCAGGGAGTCTCTTTTAACCTTAATTGACGAGGCGGAAACGCCTGAGAATGTTTACAACTCCAACGCGATAGAGAACTCCACTCTCACGCTTGGGGAGACGGAGAAGATCCTGATGGAACTTGAACTGTCGCGCAATGTGTCAATGCGCGAGGTGTTTGAGGCAAAAAATCTGGCGCGTGTAATCGCCCACAAGCGCGCCAAGGTTCAAAAAGAGCCGCTGACCGAAGATTTAATACTGTTTCTGCACAATATGCTCATGAGTGGAATTGACGACCCCATAGCCGGGCGGTTTCGTCAAAAAGGCGAGTATGTGCGCGTCGGCACTCACATAGCGCCCCACCCCGAACGTGTTGAGGAGATGATAAACGAAATCCTGCTTTCCTATTCGGGCGACATGAACGGTTATTTTCTGGAAAAGATAGCGAAGTTCCATCTGGACTTTGAAACCGTCCATCCGTTTTGCGACGGCAACGGACGCATAGGGCGTGTAATAATAAACTTTCAGTTATTGGAGTTGGGCTTCCCCCGCATAATTATCCGCAACAGCGACAAGCAGACCTATTACCGGGCGTTTGACGAATACAGGGAAAACGGCAACACAAAGGGAATGGAAAAGATATTATCCCTTGCACTGCTTGAATCCATGCACAAAAGGCTCGCCTACCTGAGGGGAAAGAAAATAGTCCGTTTGTCCGATTACATCAAAAAGCGCAAACTCTCAGCCTCAGCGGTTAGCAATGCCGCCCGCCGTCAGACAGTTCCGGCGTTCCGGGAAAAGGGAGTCTGGAAAATAGAGGGCGGATATGTGAGGGGAAAGAGATGAGGGCGGGGCGGGGTCTGCAAAACAAACTCACCCGTCAAAAACCTTTTTCACATACCCCAGAAACCCGCTCAAATCACAAACAACCTTCCCCTCCCCTTCAATAAACTCCCTGTGTTGCGTAATCAATATCCGCTTGTCGGCATTTATAAGGTCGGCGGTCTTATCCAGCAGGTTCAAATCCTCCGGAGACGGCGAAGTCGTCAACTTTGTATTTACCGCCCATAATTCCTTCCCGAATTGCAGTATCAGGTTTATCTTCCGTTTGTTATCAGCACGGAGGTGGAAAGCGTCATGCGAAACCCCCGCCGTATTCAGCGCTCCCAATATCTGCTCTATAACAAACCCCTCCCAACTTGCACCGGCGGCGGAATGCCCGACAAGTTCATCGAAACCCCCTGTTTTGAGCAGACTGTGCAGCAAACCGGAATCGCGCCAATACACTTTAGAGCGTTTGCTCAGCCGTTTGCCCGTGCCAGTATAAAACGGTTGCAGCCGCCGTATAAGGAAAGCCCCTTCCAGATAGAGCAGATAACTGTTGGCGGTGTGGTAGGAAACCCCCAGCCGTTTGCCGGTTTCAGACGCATTCCATTCTCTTCCATTGTCGGCGGCAAGCAATGAGAACAGTTTTTCGGTCATCCGCCGGTTTGCGGGCAACCCCCATTTGGGCAAATCCCTTTGCGCCATAAGGCCCAAATAGTTCCGCTGCCAGCCGGGGTAGCCGCCGTTTTGCAGGATGCCGCCTTCCGGATAGCCGCCGTAAAGCCATAAATCATTGACCTTTTCCGCGCCGACTTCCTCAAGCAACAGCGGGGTCAGTTCCACAACGGCAAGCCGCCCTGCGAGAGACTGGGGAACCCGCTTTATCAAATGCGGGGAGACCGCCGAACAGGGCAGGAGGAAGCGGCCGTAACGTTTGCGGTCAGCGTCAATGGCACCGCGAAGGCGCGAGAAGACATAGGGGTATTCCTGCGCCTCGTCCAGTATCACGGGGTCCCAGCTTTCGGTAATCTCCTCCCATTGTAGGTCAACTTTGAGGTCTTCTCCCCGCCTTTCCAAGTCAAAGTGACGGTCGGAAAACAGCCGCGCCAGAGTTGTCTTTCCGCTGCTACGGGGACCAATCAGCGCCACGGCGGGGTATTTGGTAAGTAAATCGCTGATTTCATTGTGGATTGCGCGGGTTTGCATAAGGGCATTATAGCAGAGTATTTCTATTTTGCACAGGTGATATTTCTATTCTACACAGTGTTCTCTTCTATTTGAAACACGGTTTTGTTCTATTCTGTGCGGGGCTGGATTGGCTTCTTCACAGGCTCAATGCCACAGTCGCTGTCAGACTCAGCCGCCATCATAATGTTCAGTCTTTCCCGCCCTCCAGAATACTAACCATCTTCTCTTTTTGAAGTAGAAGACAATCAAACAGGCAAGCAAGGCAACAGTAAGCGGAAGATAAAGCGAGCAAACATGTTTATCCGCCAGTGAGCCATAGATATGAAGAGCAACCCCTATAAACACCATGAGAGTGCTGCCGACTATATCAAACAGCAACCCTGCGGTGTTGGGATTAAAACCGTCCAACCACATACCCACAGGCCAATCAGCAATCCTCTTTCCTGTCCGCCCAGTTAGATGCTTAGGACTCAAGACACGAAAGGCATAGCCGCCTATAAGAATGGCTCCGGCAAGGTCAAAGACTAAGCCTATGGTGCTGAGGGGTATCGTAACGCACATCTCTTTATCAACTGGAAGAAGGATCAAGGTTGTAATACTGAATAATAGATTTTTCCAACTCATCTCGTAGTTCTTCAGTATCTTTGAATCTTATTTGGTTGTAGTCGGCAAGGTTAAAACCAACTGCCTTACTGGTCTCTCCATCATTTTCTTTTTGTTTCATCAAGAGAATGAAGTTATCATTACGCCGATTTACTTTTTTGTTTTGCCCCATCAAATATCCGACTTCATGATAGACATTGACATTCCGAGAAGATAAATCTGCAATTAGCAATCCACAATTAGCAATCTGTTCAAGTATCTCGTCTGTGATTTTGTAAGAATAACCAGCCTTAAACATATTCATCTTTATAGGGCGGATAGGTATCTTCAAACCATAATCATTGTTAACTTTGTCAATAACCCCCTTTATTGCCCTATAATGGGCTTCTGATTGTCTTTTCCCAAACTCCATTGAAAGAAAGATCTGTCTAAATCTTTTTTGTTGAAATGATTCGTATATGTCCACAATACTCATAGCCTCGCTTTCTTTAATTTGATATATGCAGTTATCAACAACCCAATTTACAAAAGCATCTAACGATTTTCTATTAGTCGCCAAATCAACATATAGCAAAGCAATTAATAAACCGTAATTTGAATTTTGCGACAACTCTTTATTGCTGTCATAGATAGATTCAACATGAG
>JAPOUR010000052.1 GCA_026708565.1 Candidatus Dadabacteria bacterium | reverse complement strand
TTTGCCGTTGGGTATTCTCTTACAACCTCACTAACATCAAAAATATTCCAACCCAAAGAATACAGCAAAGCAGAGACAATACCCTGAGAGACTAATGCCTCATTTGCGAAAGCATTGCTTTCCAACTGTTGGATAATGTCTTCCAAGGCCGACTTGATTGTTTGTTTACTCATTCTAATTCTCCTTCAAAGTAAATAAAACACTTATTGACACCTGCTGTCAACCTTCCTCTTCACAAAACCGTCCATCCCCCGTCAATCACCAAATCCGACCCCGTCATATACTTTGACTCATCACCCGCAAGAAACAGCACCGACTGCGCCACCTCAACCGCCTCCGCCCTTCTCACCATCGGTATCATTCCCGCCGCTATCTCGTCAAGCTGCTCCTCCGCATCCGGCGGGTTTCCCATAAACTCAACATCCATCTTCGTCTTTATGTATCCCGGACAGACGGAATTGACCCTTATGTTTTCCTTCGCATGGTCAAGCGCCATACTGCGGGTAATCTGCCGCACCGCGCCCTTTGAGGCGTTATACGCCATGCAACCCTCCATTCCCACAATGCCGAGAACGCTTGAGTTGTTTATTATTGAACCGCCCCCGTGCTTCGCCATCAAAGGAACTACATGCTTGCTCATCAGAAACACCCCCTTCACATTTATATCCATCGTTCTGTCCCAAACATCATTTGTGGTCGTAACAACAGTTCCGCCCTCAAGAATTCCGGCGTTGTTGAAAAGAATGTCAATTTTGCCGAACCGCTTGTAAAAAGCGCGGACAACCCTTTTGACATCCTTCTCATCGGACACATCGCCCGTCCACGCCTTTATCTCACCCTTCCCCTTCGCTTCGGAAACAACCTTCCGCAAATGTTTCGCCGTTCTGGACATAATCCCCACCTTTGCCCCCTCTTTACAGAAAAGCAGAGCGGTCGCCCGCCCTATCCCCTCACTGCCGCCGGTTATCAAAGCCGTTTTGCCTTTAAGTCTCATTTTTCCTTTCCCTCCTTTTAACGGAAATTAAAATTTGAATTCAGTCCCTTTTCTCGGTTTTTTCACCCTTTCGGCAATCGCCTGAGAAATGATCGGCAGGGCGATTGTCGCATCACAGTAGCACTGAACCAGACCGCCGCGCGGGTTTTCCTTGCCCCATGAAACCGCCTCCTCAAAAGTGCAGCCGCTCAAACCGCCCCACTGCGGGGAATCGGTCGTAATCTGAATCGCGTATTTGTGCGGATAGTAGGTTTCCGTGGGACCCGTTCCCTTTCTGTTCAGCCCCTTTTTCCTTCCGGGAACTTTCCTGTTCTCGTAAAGCAAATCGCCGGTTACGGCAAAAAGTTGAATAAAATCCTTCGGAACTCCGCCGCCTATGTATATCACGGCAGTGTCTTTCACACTCTCGCCCATGGACATAAACTCGGTGTAGTCCTTCATCGCGTCTATGGTCAGGTGAAACCCCCTGCTCTCGGCGATAAGCGCCGCGTCCCCGTAGGGGCTGTCCGCTATGGCGGGGCAGAAAACCGGAACGCCGTGCTTTGCCGCCGCCGCGACTATGGAGTTTATTTTCTTTTTTGAAAGGTGTTTTCCGAAAAGATTCAGAAACTCGCGGGATGAATACCCGTATTCCTCGTCAAGGGTAAGAATAAACTCCGCTATCATCTCGGTCATTTCAAGGTAATCGCTCTCTTTTCCGTAAACATCGTAATAGCGGTTTATGCCCTCGGAAAACAGTTTGCCGTCATCGGCGACCGCCGAGCCCCTGTAGTAGTCAAAGCCCATGGCGTCAATTATGTCTTCGGATATGTTCGCGCCGGTGGGAACAAGCGCGTCAATGTAGCGGTTTTTGATGAGCCAGTTTATTATTTTCCACTGCCCCGTTGTGGAAAGAGAACCGGCATAACCGAGAAAAACCGTAACATCGGGGTCTCTTATTATCCGCTCAAAAACCTCAACCGCGCGGGCGAGACTTCCGCCCTGAAACCCCGTTTCAGACATGGCGGAGATTAGAGACGAAACGCTTCTGCCGCCCTTCACTTCAACCGCCTTCACTTTTTCACTTAAAAGTTTTTTGCTCATAAATCTCCCCTTCCGCGCCGTGAAATCAGACCACTATGTTAACCAGTTTGTCCGGAACGACGATGATTTTTTTAATCTGCCTCCCCTCCGTCCGGCTTTTCACCCTTTCATCGGCAAGGGCGGCGTTTTCCATTTCCTCTTTTGCCGCCCCGGCGGGCAGACGCGCCTGCGAGCGGAGTTTTCCGTTTATCTGAAAAATTACCTCCACCGTCTCGGACCGAATCAGAGACGGCTCCCACCGGGGCCACTGCTCAAGAAAAATTGACTTGTCGTTGCCGAGCATCTCCCACACCTCTTCGGCAAAATGCGGCGCCATCGGGGAAACCAGCCGCGCGATAACGCAAGCCGTCTCCCGCGCCGCGCCGGGCGATTTTTCCGCCGCATTCAGCAACTCCATAAGCGCGGCTATGGCGGTGTTGAAGTGAAACCGCTCAATGTCTTCGGCAACCTTTTTTATTGTCCGGTGAATTTCGGCTTCCATGCCCCGCCCCCCGCCGCTGTCGCGCGCGGCAAGCGCAAAGTTCCACAGCCGCCTCAAAAACCTGCTCATGCCCTCAATGCCTTTCTCGTTCCAGTCCAGAGACTTTTCCGCCGGGGCGGCAAACAGTATAAAAAGACGGACGGCGTCCGCGCCGTATTTCTCTATCATCTCGTCCGGGTCAACAGTGTTGCCGAGGGATTTTGACATCTTCGCCCCGTCCTTTGTTACCATCCCCTGCGTGAGCAGGGCGGAAAACGGCTCATCAAAATCGCATAGGCCGAGGTCTCTCATCGCCCGGACAAAAAACCGCGAATAAAGCAGGTGCAAAATCGCATGCTCCACTCCGCCGACATACTGGTTCACCGGCAGCCACCGCCGCGCCTCTTCGCGGTCAAACATCCCCCCTTCAAAATCCGGGGACACATAGCGCAGGAAATACCACGATGATTCAACAAAAGTGTCCATCGTGTCCGTGTCCCTCCTTGCGTCCGCGCCGCACCGGGGGCAGGGGGCGGAAACAAAAGACTCAAGCGACGCAAGCGAGGGGATTTCGCCCGGGCTGAACTTCACATCTTCGGGAAGGCAAACGGGCAGGTCTTCATCGGGAACGGGAACGGCCCCGCAACCGGCGCAATGAATGACCGGAACGGGCGCGCCCCAGTAACGCTGGCGTGAAATGCCCCAGTCGCGCAGGCGGTAGTTGGTGGCTCGCCCTCCCCTGCCTTCGCTCTTGAGAAAGTCCGCCACCCGCTCAAACGCCCCGGCGGAGGAAAGCCCATCAAAGGGGCCTGAATTTTTCAAGACCCCCTCGCCGGTGTAAGCGCCCGATGAAATGTCAAAATCCCCCTCCGGCGGAAAAACGACCTGCCGGACGGCAATGCCGTATTTCACGGCGAAATCAAAATCGCGCCTGTCGTGCGCGGGAACGCACATCACCGCCCCCGACCCGTAACTCATAAGCACAAAGTTTGCCGTCCAGACCGGAATATCCTCGCCGGAAACCGGATGGCGCGCGGAGACGCCCAGGGCAACGCCCTTTTTTTCGGCGGACTCCACGCCCGCCTCCGTAGCGGGAAACGAACCGGCCTCCCTGACAAATGCGGCGACCTTTTCATCCCTCAGCGCGGCGGCGGTGGCAACCGGATGCTCCGGGGCGACCACCACGCACGAAACCCCCATAACAGTGTCGGGCCTTGTGGTGAAAACCCTTACCGGCTTCGCGCCTTCAATCTCAAACTCCATTTCAACGCCCGCCGAGCGCCCTATCCAGTTTGACTGCATGGTTTTGACCGAATCAGGCCACCGCTCAAGCGAGCCGAGCCCGTCCAGCAACTCGTCCGCATAGTCGCTTATGCGCAAAAACCACTGCTCTATCTCCCTGCGCTCCACGGGCGCGCCGGAGCGCCACCCCTTTCCGTCTATGACCTGCTCGTTTGCGAGAACGGTTTTGTCTTTGGGGTCCCAGTTCACGAAAGTTTTTTTGCGGTAGGCGAGACCCTTTTCAAGCATCCGCACAAAAAGCCACTGCTCCCATTTGTAGTATGAGGGGTCGCAAGTCGCTATCTCCCTTGACCAGTCGTAGGAGAAGCCCAGTTTTTTAAGCTGCGCGCTCATCTGGGCGATGTTGGTTTTTGTCCATTCGGCGGGGCTCACGCCGTTTTGTATGGCGGCGTTTTCAGCGGGAAGGCCGAAGGCGTCCCAGCCTATGGGGTGCAGAACATCAAAACCGCGAGCCCTTTTATAGCGGGCGATTACATCCCCGATGGTGTAGTTGCGGACATGCCCCATGTGTATGCGCCCGGACGGATAGGGAAACATTTCAAGTATGTAAAAGGGCTTCCCGCCCGAACCGGACGCCGTTTTGTGAAAGCCCTCGCGCTTCCACTTTCCCTGCCATTTTTCTTCCGCCGTTTTGTGGTCGTAAACTTCTGACATTGTAAGTTTTCAGGCAACGCCCTTACGGCGCGCCCGCAAAATGTGTATTTTATTGTAGATAAACAGGCGGCGGCTTTCAATGCCGCGCGGGCGCGCATGAGTGGAAACGAAGAGGCAAAACGGCTGATAAGAGACTTTAAGGGATACCTTGAGTTTCAGTCGCGCATGGGAAACGGGCGCGTGATGCCGGAGCAGAGCGCCGCCCCGGCGCGGAGCGCGAAGCCCGCCCCCGCAACGGAGAGGAAAACGGATATGGAAAAAAAGAGCGAAGGGAAACCGTCTCCCATAATCATAGAGAGCGACCTGTTTGCGGGCGGCGCGGAAGGTCTGCCGGAGATAAGGGACGACCTCGGAGACTGCTCCAGATGCAAACTTCACTCCACCAGAAAGAACATTGTGTTTGGAGAGGGAAACCCCTCCGCGGACATTGTTTTTGTGGGCGAGGGGCCGGGCAGGGATGAAGACGAGCAGGGAAGGCCGTTTGTCGGCAAGGCGGGCAAACTTCTGGGCAAGATAATAGAGGCGATGGGAATGACGCGCGAAGATGTCTACATCTGCAATGTGGTCAAGTGCAGGCCGCCCGAAAACCGCAATCCGGAGCCGGACGAGGTCGCCGAGTGCGAGCCGTTTCTCATCAGGCAGATAAACTCCGTTTCGCCGCGCGTGGTGGTGTGCCTCGGGCTTGTGGCGGCAAAGGCGTTGCTTAAAATTGAAGGCAGCCGCTCTCTCGGCTCTCTCAGGGGAGTGTTTCACACATACGGAAACTGCAAACTTATGGTAACATACCACCCCGCCGCGCTTCTCAGGAATCCGGCTTTCAAACGGCCGCTGTGGGAAGACATGCAGGCGGTTATGGCGGAAATCAAAAAATAAAATCCGCGCGCCCGTAGCTCAGTCCGGATAGAGCATTGGCCTCCGGAGCCAAGGGTCAGAGGTTCAAATCCTCTCGGGCGCGCCACTTGTTTGACATACACTCCGTATGGCCGATAATGGAAGCATGGTTTTGCGCATAGCGGTTTTCTTTCTGGCGCTGGTTTGCGCGTCCGGATTTGCGGGCGCAAGTTTGTCCCCGTGCCCCATGCCGGACGAAGCGGCGCACGCCGGGCATTCAGATGACGGAGACTGCCACGGCCACAGCCATAAACCGCGACCCGACTGCGACCACTCTTCATTTGCCGACTGCGCCGGTCTGCAAGGGGCGACGCCCTTCGGCAAAGAGGGGTTTGAAACCGGCGCCCCCGCCCCGCCGGTTGCTCCGCGACCGGTTTTTCTCAAAGCGGCCTCTTTGAACCCGGCGGCGTTTCGCCGCACAAGCGCGGCATACCCGCGACCGGGGCCTGTCTTCCTTCTGACAAAACACATACTCATCTGATACCTCCTCTTGTGTTTCCGGCGGGCCGCAAAAGCGGCTTTGCGCGATTTTTCAAGAGGAGGTTTTATGAAACGGAGCATTACTCTCACAGTCATACTCGCAACTTGCCTGTTGCCGTGCGAACCGGCGACGGGCAGGCCCGTGTCGTATCCGGGCGGATGGACGGTTATGCAGATGCACAACAGGGCGAACACCTCGGTTCATCTGCACTACTCGCCCACGGCCCGGCACTCAATCGGCGTCAGGGCTCTTCACTCGCGCGAGGAGGACGTGTTTGCCCTGATGTTTCAGTCCAACACGCTTCTGGGGCGGGTCAACAGGCCGGGCTCTCAGGCGAATCTTTACCTGAAATGGGCTGCGGGCGCGGGGTTTGAGGATGACAAAGCCCTTCCCGCCGCGTTTGCCGGAGTGTCTGCGGACTGGGAAACCAGACGCCTGTTTGTCCGTTACGAAAACCGGGCAAAGGCTCTGGGGAAGGCGGGAAAATCCTTCACGCAGTCGGCAAGGGTCGGCATTGCGCCGTATTTGGCGGAATTCGGCTCTCTCCACACATGGCTGATGCTTGAGGTCGCGCACTATCCGGAAACCGGAGACGAGATTGAGGTAACGCCCGTTGCGCGTTTTTTCAAAAACGCTTTGCTTGCGGAGGTCGGCTACAGCATAAACGGGAAACTGACCCTGAACTTCATAAGGAGGTTCTGAAAAAAGGAGAAAGCAATGAAACTTGCAAAAGCAATCACAGCGGCGGCGCTCATTACGGCGGTCGCCATTGCCCCGGCAAACGCCGGGCATGATAAAAATCACAAACACGGAGGCAGCCCGCCGGAGCAAGCTGCGGTTTCCCGCGCGGCGCGGGGGGGAAGCGTGATTGAGGCGCGCGTGAACGGACTTGTGTGCGATTTCTGCGCGCTGTCAATACGGAAGGTTTTTCTGAGAACCGGCGCGGTGGAGGAGGCCGATGTCAACCTCAAAAACAAGAGAGTAACCGTCTATCTGAAAGAGGGGGAAAACCTGACGGATGAAACCGTGAAAAACCTTCTGAAGGACTCCGGTTACTCAACCGTCTCCATCTCGCGCCACGGCGGGGAGAGGGACGGACAATGAAACATACGGACTGGAAAGACACCGCCCTGCCGTTTTTTTCACTGTTCACATCGGCGGGAACACTTGTGTGCTGCGCCCTGCCCGCGCTACTTGTCAGCCTCGGTCTGGGGGCGGTAACGGCGGGGCTTGTAAGCGCGTTTCCGGAAGTCGTGTGGCTTTCGGAACACAAGGTTTGGGTGTTTGCCATTGCGGGGGCGATGCTCGCCGTTGCGGCGGCGGCCCTCTACCGGCGGAGAAACGCCCCGTGCCCCGCCGACCCGCGGGCGGCGCAAATGTGCATGAAACTCAGGCGTTTGAGCCTTGCGCTGGTCATTTTTTCAGCGGCGGTTTATCTGGCGGGGTTTTTCTTCGCCTTTCTGATAACGCGCTTTATCTGACGCCGGGCGTTCAGTGGTGATGGTGGTCATGCCCGCCCATTGCGCTCCCGATTGAAAAATCGCCCGCATAGCTGAAAAGCAGCCCCGCGCGCGCCGCTTTTTCGCCTTCCACTTTTTGCCTCAGGTAGCCGAGGCCGACCTTTGCCGCGCCGAATGAGCGGGAGAGGGAAAAACTTGTGAACGAGTCATCCGGCTCTCCCGTGTTGGAGACAAACGCATGAGTGCCCGCAAGAGTCCAGTTGTCGCGCCAGACAAAGGCAACCGAAGTGGTGCTCTGCCGACGGTCAAACACCTCTTCCTCCCTCCTGTAGTTGTTCAGAATCATGTATTCACTCACAGTTCTGACGGACAGGTTTTCCGTTATCCCCCTGGTGTTGCGAAGCGAGACGGAGAACCTTGTCTCATCCTTTCCGTCCGTGTCCGCAGAGCCCTTTGCCTGCCTTGCGAAACCAAAGCGGTAGCTCATCCCCTCAATCAAGTTCGCAAAAAATCCGTCCCTGAGAGAGAAAAAGTCCCCGCCGCTCAGCGAGAGTGCGAAAGACGACAGGTCTCCCGTGTTGGAAAGTCCGCCGTCTCTTTTGCGCAAGCGCAGGCGGGGGGATTCATGGTCAAAGCCGAGGACGGTCGTGTCTGCGGCAAACGCCGCGACATCAAAAGTGTGCGAGCCGTAGCCGCCCGCTTTCAGAGCAAGGCCGTAGGCAAGCCCCATTTTGTTTTTCATCTCGTCCTCGTAGTCGTGAACCGCCCTGCCGCCGTAAATGCCGGGGAAAATGTGCGGGTTCAAGGCGACCACGGGAATGATCTTCCCGGCTGAAATGGTGTGCGCCGCTATCCCGGAGGCATACCTCCAGTTCAGCGCGAGACGGTCAACCGAAAGGTTGTGGGAGACAACAAAAGCCGGGGCGCCGTGACTCTCTTCCTCCTCTTCCTCTCCTTCCCCTTCTTCCTCTTCGTGATGGTGATGCCCGCTCGGCTCTCCTTCAAGCCCCAGTTCGGCGGTTACGGAAAACCCCCGCAACAGCGACAGTTCAAGACCCAGATGGCTGTGAAACGAGTAGCCCTCGTAAACCTTTCCGTCCGGTTCGGGCGAATCCGTCACCCTGTCCACAAAGAACTCGCCGTGGGCATGCCCCGCGAGACTGACCGCCCCCGCCGCAGGCGAAAACGCCAGCGCCGCAAGCGCAAGAAAAACGACAAAAGCCGTTTTGATTTTGAAAAACATTGTTTCAATCCTCCCGTGAAAAGTTTTTCCTTTTTAATGCCGTAACAGCGAAAAGCAGAACGAAAAGCCCCGCCGAAACGGTAACAATTGAGGGGCCGGACGGCGTGTCAAACCGCCATGAGCAGTAAATGCCAAGAACAACCGAGGCGGCTCCGAGCAGACACGACACCGCCGCCATCATCGCCGGTGAGCGCGACACCGTCCGCGCGGCGGCGGCGGGTATTATCAGCATTGAGGTTATCAGCAGAACTCCCACCACCTTGAACGAAACCGCTATGACCAGAGCCATAAGCAGCATCAGCGCAAAGCCGAGCGCGGCGGTGTTTGAGCCCTCCGCCTTTGTCATATCCTCGCTGATTGTGAGAAGAACAAACGAATCCCACCGGGCGGCAAGAACCGCAATCGTAAACACGGAGCACAGCGCTATCCCCGCTATGTCGCCCGTGGTAACCGTCAGAATGTCGCCGAACAAGATATGGTGCAAGCCCACAACCGTCATCTCCGCAAGGGAAACCGCCACAACACCGGCGGCGAGAAACGAGTGCGCTATAATACCCAGAGCCGTGTCCTCCGCAAACCTCCCGTTCGCGTAAAGCTTCATAAACACGGCGGCAAACACCACCGCGACTATGAAAATGCCGTAACTCTCCCCAATCCCCAGAGCAAGCCCCAGAGGTATCCCGGCAAGTGTCGCATGCGCCAGAGAGTCTCCGAAATATGCCATGCGCCTCCAGACCACAAAGCAGCCGAGCGCGCCGCAACCCACCGCCGCCGCAACGCCCGCAAGCAGCCCGCGCACGACAAAATCTTCCGCAAGCAGCCCCGTCACCGTCCGCCCTCCGGGCTGTGGGTGTGCTTGTGCTCATGCGCGTAAACCGACAGCAGGCGCGCCGTTTCCGTTCCGAAAACGGAAACAAACTCCGGGTCTTTCGCCACACTGCTCGGCTCTCCCTCGCAGCATATATGCCGGTAGAGGCAGATCACCTTTTTTGTTGACGACATAACCATGTGAAGGTCGTGAGACACCATCAGAACCGCCGCCTCCCGCCGGGCGCGGGCGGCCTCCAGAACGCCGTAAAGTTCAAGTTGCCCCGAAACATCAAGATTCTGCGCGGGCTCGTCTAAAATGAGCAGGTCGGGCGCGCCGAGCAATGCGCGCGCAAGAAGAACGCGCTGCGTCTCGCCGCCGGAAAGCCCCCCCAGCGGACTGCGCAAAATCCCCTCTATGCCCGTCTCCCGGCACACGGATTGAAATTCCTCCGCAGGGGCGTTGCGCCGGAGTTTTATGAAATCGCCCGCCGAAATGGGCATGTAGCCCGTATTGTCAAGACTCTGCGGCACATAGCCGATCTTAAGCCCGCGCTTGCGCGCGCACGAACCCCGGTCGGGGCGTATGACGCCCGCCAGAACCTTTATCAGGGTGGTCTTTCCCGCCCCGTTGGGACCCACAACGGAGATAAAATCCCCCTCCCTGACCTCAAGGTTGATGTTCGTGAGAATGTCCGCGCCGCCGCGCCGCACGGAAACCCCTTCCGCTTTCAACAGTGTTTCGCTCAAAAAATTATCCCCGCGCGCATTCCCGGCAGATTCCCGTAATTTCAACAACCGCGCCCGATTTACTGAAACCCGCGCCGCGCGCCGCATCATCCATGGTTTCCCTGATCCCGTCCGCGCAAAACTCCGCCGCGCCGCCGCACGCCGAGCAGGTAAGGAAAAAACAGTCCGGGTGGCGGCTCGCCGGATGAAAGCACGCAAAGTAGGAGGACAAAGAGTGAAGTTTGTGAACAAGGCCGTTTTCCATAAGGAAATCAAGGGCGCGGTAAACGGTCGGCGGGCGGGCGGAGTCTGAAATGGCGTCAAGGATTGTATACGCCTTCACGGGGCGGTGGCCGCCGGAAACTATCTCAAGCACGCGGCGGCGGAGCGGGGTGAGGCGAAGCCCCCTCTCCCGGCAAAGGTCTTCCGCAAAAGTTACTATCTGCCTTACGCAGTCGCCGTGATTTTCACACCGGTTCAATGTTTTTTTGCCTCCCGCAATTGTTATGTTATAATGTAACATCTTTTTGTCAACAGGAGGAGAGAAAAATGATGAGAATTTTTTTAACGGTTTTTGCCGCATTTGCGGCCATTGCGGGCGGGGCGCGGGCTTCCGAAATGACGGTCGCCGCCAGCATCGCGCCGGTTCATTCGCTTGTCGCAAACGTAACCGAAGGCGTTAACACCGCCGAGCTGATAGTTCCGGCGGTGGAGTCTCCGCATGTGTTCAGCCTCAAGCCGTCTCATGTGAGAAAGATTACAAACGCGAAAGCGGTTTTCTTTATCTCCGGAGGGTTTGAGACCTTCCTTGAGGGCGCGCTGGGGGCGCTTCCGCGCGGGGCGCGCAAGGTTGCCCTTGCGGAACGCGCCGGAGTGAGCAAGTTGAAGAACAGACACGGCGGCGGAGACGACCTTCATATATGGCTTTCGCCGAAAAACGCCGAGGCGATCACCGTTGAGATAGCGCGGCAGATGTCTGCGGTGAACCCGCGAGCAAGGTCCGCATACAAAAGAAACGCGCGCAAAACCGTAAAAAAACTCCGCGCCCTTGACGCCGCAATCAAAAAGCGGCTCAAAGGCGCGGGCGGAGTTCCCTATGCGACTTTTCACGATGCGTTCGGGTATTTTGAGCGGAGTTACGGGCTGACCTTTGCGGGGGCGATATCCGCCAACCCCGAAAGCGGGCTTTCAGTTGCGGACATAAAGCGGGTGCGCGAGAGCGGGGCGGCGTGCATTTTTTACGAGCCGCAGTTCGGAAGCAAAGCCGCCGAGACCGCCGCGCGGGGAACGGGCGCGAAAGTCGGCATGGTAGACCCTCTGGGCGCGGACATAACGCCGGGGCCCGAACTTTATTTCACTCTGATGGAAAATCTCGCAAAATCCTTTGCGGACTGCCTCAAGGGCGCTTCCTGAGGACATACATCATCTTGCCGTCCTCCCACTCAATTGTGTCGCCGAAGTTCCGCTTCAGGTTCTCCCTGAAGGCGTCAAAGGCGCGGGCAAACTCCTCCGGCCCGTAAAAAAGAAAGGGGGAATAGGCGCGGGCGGCGACCTTTTCCTCAAGTTCCCCGCGCGTGTGAACGCGGTCATAAATGAACGTTTTTACGGTCTCAATCTCAAACTCCGGAAACCTGTCGGTTTTGAACCTGAACTCCTCCGGCTCGTAAAGGCGCGACTCCTTGCGGCGGAAAAGCGGAAAGTGCCGCCCCCACACCGTGCGGTCGTTCTGCTCTCTGGACCGGGTGTAGACAAACGCCGCGCCGCCGGGCTTGAGAATTCTGGATGCCTCCCGCAGAAAGCCGAACATGCCGATATGGTGAACCGAGTTAAAGCAGAAAACCGCGTCAACGGAGCGGTCGCCGAGGGGAACATCCCTTGCGTCAACAACCTTCGCCGAAAAGTTTGACACTCCCTCGCCGGGCAAATACGACTTCAACTGGTCAAGCATGTATTCGTTTGTGTCAAAACAGTGGAGAAAAAGACGTTCGCCGAGTTTGTCAAAAAACAGTTTGGCATACCTTCCCGCGCCGCACCCCATGTCTGCGGCGGTTATTTTCCCGTCCGGAGGCAGAATCCCGCAAACGAAGTCAACCGGCTCTCTGTCCGTGTTGCGGAGAGTTCTGTATCTCTCCGCCAGTTCCTTGTAATAGTTTTCCATAAGACACCCGCGCGCAAGCGCAATAGTAACAGACCCCGGCGCGGCGCTCAAAAACCGCCCGCGCCAACCAGCCGCGCAACCGGGGCGAACACGTCCGCCACCTCTTTTTCAAGGGACGACACCGCGACCCATTTTACCAGCCTGTCCTTTTCCCTGCTGTCCACCTCGCCCGTAACCGTGGCGGAAAAGAAAACAAACCTCTTTTCCCAGCCGTCCCCCGGCACTGTGACAGAGCCCACTTCGGAGCCGGTTTTGACCGCATAGCCGCTTTCCTCCGCGCACTCGCGCGCGGCGGCCTGCTCCGGCAACTCTCCCTCCTCAACCGTGCCGGCGGGAAAAACCCACGAGCCCGCATGGCGGCGCGCGCTCACAAGCAGCACCTCGTCCTCGCCGTCCCGTCCGCTCCTGCGAACCACAACACCCGCTTTTCTGTAGGTTTTCACCTTTCTGCAATCCTCCGCCTTTCAATATAAACTGTTTGGGCGGGCATTGCGCGAAACATGAACAGACTTTCAAAAGAAAAAAGCCCCTACCTTCTTCAGCACGCGGGCAACCCCGTGGACTGGTATCCGTGGGGGGACGAGGCGTTTGAGAAGGCGGCGCGGGAGGACAAGCCGGTTTTTGTGTCGGTCGGGTACTCAACCTGCCATTGGTGTCATGTGATGGAGAAGGAGTCTTTTGAGGACGCCGAGGTTGCGGCGCTTATGAACGGGGCGCTTGTGTCCGTCAAGGTTGACCGCGAGGAAAGGCCGGACATAGACGGCGTGCTCATGAGCGTGTGCCAGATAGTTTCGCGCGGAAACTGCGGGTGGCCGCTGAACGTTGCGCTTACGCCCGAAAAAAGACCATTTTTTGCGGCGACATACATACCCAAACACAACAAATTCGGCAGGGCGGGAATGGTTGAACTGATACCGAGGATAAGCGAGGCGTGGAAAACAAGGCGCGAAGAGATAGAGCGGTCGGCGGGCGGCATAGAAGCCGCGCTCGCCGAGGCGCAGGCGGTGGTTGAGTCCGGAGGCGCGGCGGAGTCCCCGGAAATCCTTGAGGGCGCGGCGGCGCAAATCGCGGCAAATTTTGACGGCGCATTCGGTGGGTTCGGCGGCGCGCCGAAGTTCCCCTCGCCTCACACCCTGCTTTTTCTGCTCCGCCGCCACTTCAGAACGGGAGACAGGGAAGCCCTCGCAATGGCGGAGAAAACCCTCGGCGCGATGCTTTGCGGCGGCATAAACGACCACATCGGCGGCGGTTTTCACAGGTATTCAACCGACCGCCGCTGGCTGACGCCGCATTTTGAAAAGATGCTTTACGACCAGGCGATGGTCTCGCTTGCGCTGACCGAGGCGTGGCTCGTTACCGGAAAGGAGGACTACCGGCGCGGCGCGCGGGACACCCTTGAGTATGTGATGAGAGACATGACCGCGCCGGACGGCGGATTCTTCTCCGCCGAGGACGCGGACAGCGAGGGCGAAGAGGGAAAGTTTTATGTGTGGAGCGCGGAAGACTTCAACCGCGCGCTCGGCGGGGAGGCGCGCGCCGCCGCCGAAATCCTGAACATTAAAGAGGGGGGCAACTTCACCGATGAGGCAACCGGCGACATGCCCGGCACAAACATCGCCCACATAACGCCGGGAACAAAGGCGCGGCTTTCGCAGTCCGCAAGGGAGAAACTTTTCACCGAAAGGGAAAAACGCCCCCGCCCCCACAGGGACGACAAAATCCTCACGGACTGGAACGGGCTGATGATAGCGGCGTTTGCCGCCGCCGCCCGCGCGTTCGGGGAAAAGAGATACCTCGCCGCCGCCGAAAATGCGGCGGACTTCATAACGGGCAATCTGCTGAGCGGCGGCAGACTTCTCCACCGGTTCAGGGACGGAGAGGCGGCGATTGACGGCAATCTGGACGACTACGCCTTTATGGTGTGGGGGCTGCTTGAACTTTACGGGGCGGGGTTTGACACCGCCCGCCTTCAAACGGCCGTCAAACTGAACGCCTCAATGTGCCGGATGTTCTCCGGCCCGGACGGGGGCGGTTTCTTTTTCGCCCCGGACGGCGCGGAAAAACTGATCATCAGAAAGAAGGAGTTTCATGACGGCGCAATGCCCTGCGGCAACTCGGTGGCGGCGGCAAACCTGATAAAAATTTCCCGCCTCACCGGAGACCCTTCGCACGAAAACAGGGCGCTTGAGATCGTCCGCTCCCTGTCTCTCTCGCTTGAAAAACTCCCCTCCTCCCACGCGATGCTGATGTGCGCCATGGAGGAAGCCGCCGGAAAAACTATGGACATAGTTATCGCCGAGGCGGATGACGGCGGCGCGCAAGCCGTAACGGACGCGCTTGCCCGAAGCTACCGCCCCGGCGCTTCCGTTCTGGTCAAAAAGCCGGATGACGGGGGCGAGCTTGCCGCCGTTGCGCCGTTCACCGGGGGGTGCGCTCCGGCGGACGGAAAGACGGCGGTTTACGTGTGCGAAAACGGCGCGTGCGGGCTGCCGGAAACGGCGGAGGAATTTGCCGCCCGTATTCGCGCTGAAAAAAAGTGTTGATTTTTATACCGCCGTCAATAATATGGGGGCGCGGGCGGAATTCCGCCGAAAAAAGTATGGGGGTGTTTTCCTGTGGCCTTTGCAAAAGACGAGAGAATCAAAGACCTTGTCAACCTGATTGAGAGCCCTGACGAACAAGCGTATGTGGGCTCGGACGATCTTGACGAGATGGAGATTTACGACATGGAAATGAGCGAGATTGAGGACGAGGTTTACGAAGAAGACGGGGAGATTGAGTAAGCCGCGCCCCGCGTTCCTTTCCTCAGGTGAAGCATAAGAACCGAAACGGCGGCGGGCGTTACTCCGGACACCCGCCCCGCCTGTCCGAGAGAGCGCGGACGGGCGCTTGAGAGTTTCTGCACTATCTCTTTTGAGAGCCCCGGCACTTTGCCGTAATCAAAGGCGTCGGGGATTGCCATGCGCTCAAAGCGCTTGAACCTGCCGACCTGCTCGGTCTGCATCTTCACATAGCCGGAGTATTTGACCTCCATTTCCGCCTGCGCCGCAATGTCCGAACCGGCAAGGCGCGCGCCCGGAGGGTCAAACAGGGCGAGTTCGGCGTAGGTAACGCCGGGCCTTCTCAGGATCTCCGCAAGAGACTGCGGCTTTTTCAGCCCGGCGAGCCCCATGCGCAACAGCGCCCCGTCCGCCGCGCCGCCCGGCGTGTGCCTTGTGTTTTCAAGCCGCTCAATTTCGCCGCGCAAGGCGTCTCTTTTGCGGGCGAGCGCGGCGTAGCGCTCATCGCTTATAAGTCCGGCGGCGCGCCCCCTTTCCATCAGCCGGAGGTCTGCGTTGTCTTCGCGCAGAATGAGGCGGTATTCCGCCCTTGAGGTGAACATTCTGTATGGTTCGTCAACCCCTCTGGTAACGAGGTCGTCTATCATTATCCCGATGTATGCGTCCGAGCGCTCAAGCACAAACGGCTCTCCGCCGCCGGAATAAAGAGCCGCGTTCACGCCCGCGACTATCCCCTGCCCGGCGGCCTCTTCATAGCCGGTAGTCCCGTTCACCTGCCCCGCAAAGAAAAGCCCGCGCACATTTTTGCACTCAAGGGAGGCGCTGAGCTGAGTGGGGTTTATAAAATCGTATTCCACCGCATACCCCGGGCGCATAATTTCAACCCGCTCAAGCCCTTCAATGGTTCTCGCCATTTCGGTCTGCACATCAAGGGGCAGGCTTGTGGATATGCCGTTGGGGTAAATCTCGTAGGTGTTTCTCCCCTCCGGCTCAAGAAAAACCTGATGGCGGTCTCTGTCGGGGAATTTGACCACCTTGTCCTCCACGGACGGGCAGTAGCGGGGGCCCACTCCGCTTATGACGCCGGAATAAAGGGGCGAGCGGGAGAGGTTTTTTCTTATGACCTCGTGCGTCTTTTCGTTGGTGTGGGTTATGTGGCACGGCATTTGCTCAAGGGGGGCGCGGTCGTTTGAGAAGGAAAACGGGCGGGGGTTTTCATCGCCCCTCTGCTCCGTAAGCGCGTCCCAGCGTATGGTCCTCCCGTCAAACCGGGGCGGCGTTCCGGTTTTCAGACGCCCGACTTCAAGCCCCAGATCCTTGAACGACTTGGATATTGCCTGCGCCGCCCCCTCCCCCGCGCGTCCGGAGGAAAAGCGTTCATTTCCCACATGGACAAGCCCGCGGGGGAAAGTCCCCGGGGTTACAACCACCGAGTCGGCGAAGAATTTTTCGCCGAGGCCGGTTGCCACTCCCGCGACCCGTCCGGAGGAAACAATGAAGCCGTCTATCATCCTCTGTTTGATGTCAAGGTTTTCGCACTCCTCAAGCGCGCGGCGCATGTGCGCCCTGTAAACCTGCCTGTCCGCCTGAATGCGCGTGGCGCGCACCGCCGCCCCTTTGCGGGTGTTAAGCGTCCTGTATTGAATTGCGCTTGCGTCCGCCGCCTTTGCCATCTCGCCGCCAAGCGCGTCTATCTCCCTGACGATGTGCCCCTTGCCCACTCCGCCGATGGACGGATTGCACGACATAACGCCGATGGTGTCTATGTTTGCGGTAAGCAGAAGCGTCTTTTTGCCCATTCGCGCCGAGGCAAGAGCCGCCTCGCAACCCGCATGGCCCCCGCCGATAACTATGACATTGTGTGTTGCCCCGCTCAAAACCTGCAAACTCCCGCCTGTGGCGCAAAGTGTAAATAAAACCGGCGGCAAGGTCAAAAAGACAGGGCGCAAAAACCCCCGCCCGTCCGTGCCTGTCCGCGCAGAGCGCGACACAAACCGCCCCGCCACTAATTGACACGCTGAACCGCCTGATTTTATTGGGGAATGTGGCGATTTGCCAATTAAGACAACTTGACTATGCTTATTTGACCGCTACCTATTTAACCCACTACAAACCCCCGATTTTATTGAGGATTATGAGAAATGCCCATTAAGACAACTGACGGTTTCTTATTTGACTTTTTTTAATTTGCGCCTATACTTGAAACCGCAATGTCGGGAATCTCAGCGAAAGAAAGGAAGCACCGCCTTGAATCGGACAATCCGTGGTGGCGGAAGCCGGGCGAAATAGAGGGGAAGGACTACACCAGAAGGGTTTACTTCCCGCCTTTCTATGAACTGGTCCGCATGACGGAGCTCAACCGCGCCATTGTTCTAATGGGACCGCGCAGGGTCGGCAAAACGGTTATGTCTCATCAGGCAATAGCCAACTTAACGGAAGAAGGCGTCAACCCCAAACATATTCTCTATGTTCCCCTTGACAGGGACGCCTACTCAAGAATGTCTCTTGAATCAATCCTTCTCGCCTTTCTTGAACTCAATCGCGTCCCGAAGGGAGAAAGGGTTTACGCATTCTTTGACGAAATCCAGTATCTGGAAAAATGGGAAGTCCACCTGAAGTCTCTTGTTGACACCTATCCGCAACACCGCTTTGTTGCCACCGGTTCTGCGGCGGCTGCGCTGAAGATAAAGAGTACCGAGTCCGGAGCCGGAAGGTTCACGGACTTCACGCTTCCGCCCCTGACTTTCTATGAATACATGGAATTCACCGATAACAAACACTTGTTTGGAAACCCTGAATCACCCGTATCCGCAGGCAAAGCAATGGTAAACATAGACCGGATCAATGAGCATTTTGTGGAATACATAAACTCCGGCGGCTATCCCGAAACCGTGTTATCCGACGGCGTCCGGAAACGCCATGACCATTTCATAAAGAGTGATGTGGTGGAAAAAGTGCTTGAGAAAGATTTACCAACTCTTTTCGGCATAAGCAATACTTCCGAACTCAAACGCCTTCTCACAACAATTGCACACCACACCGGACAGGAAATCAACATGAACAGGCTTTCCAAAGACGCGGAAGTAACAAGAACCACAATATACAAATACCTTGAATACCTTGAGGCGGCTTTCCTTATCAGGCGCGTCCGCAGGGTGGACAGAAACATCAAAAGGTTCAAAAGAGACCACACTTTCAAGGTTTACCTGACAAACCCCTCAATGTATGCCGCACTCTTCGGCGCGGCGGACAGGGAAAACGGCACGTTACTGGGAAGACTTGTGGAAACAGCGGTGTTCAGCCATCTGTTCAACATCATAAGGAAACTGGAAGGTCCTTATTACGCGCGCTGGAATGACGGGGAAGTTGACTTGGTGGCAATGGATATAACCGGCATAAAAGCGAAAGCCGCGATAGAGATTAAATGGTCGGACATACCGAATGAAGATTTGTCTGAAATTAAGGGGTTGAGTGATTTCGCCGTCAAAAACAATCTTGACGGAGAAGCCGGAAGGGTCGTATGCCTGACAAAGAAAGACCTTGTTTTCAAGCCGTACGGGAATGGGATGATAGGGTTTATGCCCGCGAGTCTTTTTTGCTTGAAACTTTTAGAGTTTAACGGCATGAAAATATTCTGAGCCCGTTTGCCAAGGAGTAACCGGAGAAAACTGATTGACAAAAACGCTATAGCACTTATAGTGTTTCCAATGGAAAAACCTTATGCCTGAAAAAGAAGACATCCCCGCAATCATTGCGGATATACGAGACAGGTT
>JAPOUR010000051.1 GCA_026708565.1 Candidatus Dadabacteria bacterium | reverse complement strand
TCCCCCATTTGGCAAATCCCCCCAATGCCAATACACTTACTTTCAAGCGCGGACATCTCCAACCGCGCCGGAGGGCGAAACAATGGCTTTAACCGCAAAAGCGATAACCAAAATAATCATAGAGACAAACAAGGCGCGCGACACGGCGGACAAACTGCGCGACTTTGCCGACCTGATGACCAAGCAAAGCAAAGACATCAAGGGCGAGGTGAAGCCGCAGTGCAAACGCATATCGGACGGAATGGAAGTCGTTCAAGGCGAGATAAACGCCATAAGGGAAACGCTTCAAACCCAGCTTGACGAAATCCCCGTTGACGAAAAAGAGGTCAAAGACGCGGCGGAAAAACTGCTGCTTTACCAGAACAAACCGGAGCACGCCCTGCTCTACGCCCAGCAGCAACTCGGCAACCACAAAGAGAATTCCCACTGGTGGCTTTACTGGAACGGCATAATCAACGCCGTGATTGAAAAGACCGGAATTGAGCCGGTAAAAATCGGCAAATAAGACAGAAAAACAGCGACCTCAAAAATCCATAACATAACCCGCAAGCAGCGACAGCGCGGTGTCGGCGTTTTCATCATGCCCCGGCTCGCGGCTTGCCACTCCGCCTATGCTCACCCTCCCCATCCTTGTCTGAGCCACCACTTGCGCGGAAAAATCCATCTGCCTGCCGGTCGGCTCAAGATTCGCCGTTACCGCCTCGCGCAGTATCGTCCCTTCGGGCGTTCTGCCCGTGGGAATTGAAAACCCCATACGCCCGCTCTCCACCCTGAGCGGAGACGAAACCGAAACCCGGACAGCCGAACCGCCGGAAAACCTGCGAATTACCCCCGCCGAAAATGAACTCGTTTTTAACCGCGAAACGCCGCTTATCAGCCCGTAGCCCGCCTCAGGGGCGGCAATCCCCATTTCCGCATCGGCAACTATTTGCCAGTCGCCAGCCTCATAATCCCAGCCGACTGAGGCAAAAGCCGCCCGCGCGGACACACCGCCAAACGCCCCCTCCGCCGTTGCGCCGAGAGCGGAGTTTGATTCCGAAATGTAGCCGGAGCGGAAACTGAAAGGCAGGTTTGACATGCGATAGGAAACCACCGCCCCCCGCGCCCCCCTCTCCTCCCGCTCATCGGAGGCGAATGCGGAGACGGCAAAATTGTCGGACTCCACACCGAAGGAAACGGGGTTTTCCACGAAAGACAGATGACCCGATTTATTCAGGCGGCCGGACTCTTTTATTCCTCCCCTCGCCATTGAGACATAAACCGGGGAAATCCGCCCGCCGCCCGCCGCGCCGAAACCTTTTCCCCGCCCGTTTTCATCCGTAAACAGGGGAGCGGAAACACCGCCCTTCCCCGCCGTTTTCCCGCCGGTTGAGAAATCAACAAATTCAAGCAGTTGCCCGCGGACTGCGGATATTTCGGTTTTCACGGCGAACCCCTCAAGCGGATACCAGAACGGCGCTCCGAGGGAGTCAAAGCCCGCGATCTCCCTTCCGGCAAAAGCGCGGGCAATTCCGTCTCCGAACGCCCCGGCCGTTTCAATGCCCGTGCCGGACAGCGGAACAAACCGCCGGACGCTTTCCTCGTTTACAAACCCCGCTCCGCTTGCGTCCGTTCCCACAGTCCTAACCGGCTCTGTGGCGGCTCCGAGGTCAAGCAGCCCCTGCCCGTAAATTGCGCCGCCCGCATTCTCCCCCGCCCGCTCGTATATGCCGGTCTTATCCGCCGTGGCAAACATTCTTTCAAGCAACTGAACATTGCTCAAATTCCCGCGAAACTGCTGTTTCATCAGGGCGAGACCGCCCGCAACTATCGGGGCGGAAAAAGATGTGCCGTCACGCAAACTCAGGAGTCTTGACACACTGCCGTCCGACCTTTCATAAGAGAAGGCAACCCAGATACTCTCGCCCGGAGCGGCTATGCACCAATCGGCGGCAATTCCGCACCTGTTGGAAAAATCGGCAATCCTCCCGTCAGGCCGTGTTGCCACGACCACAACGCTGTGACCCTGCAACTCCGATATTTTTGCATGCAGCCCCGACAGCAAACCCGGCGACCCGCCGTCAAAAAAACCACTGCTTTCACAACCCGGCGACCCGTCCACGCACAACAGCCCGTTTTCGTTGCCGCCCGCCCATACAAGAATTGCCTTTTCGGGACGCCCCGCCTGCGAAAGGGCTTCTATGGTCTTGCCAAGCCCCGCGCGAAGCGCCGACTCAGTGTAATGCTCAACATTGCTGCGAATGCCAAAACTCATATTCAGCACATCCACACTCAGAGAGGGTTTGAGAGCCTCAACAAACGGCTCGGCGTCATCAATCCCCCCTCCCAGCAGTTGACTTTCAGTCGGAGCGGCAACCACCGGCGACCCGCTGCCGAGAGGCACGGCAAACATCCGGATATCCGCTCCCGGAGCAACGCCCTCGGAAGTTACCAGACTGTCGCCAAGCAGCCAGAACCGCCTCACTCCCGCCGCCACGCTCGCAACGCGGGTCCCGTGCGAGGCGTCCCGCAGGTCAGACCCCTCATAAGTTCCCTGAAGGTATGTGGCGGACACCCTTTTGCCCGCAAACGCCGGATGCAACGCATCCAAGCCGGTGTCAATAAACCCGATGGTCGCCCCGTTGCCCGGCCTCCCCGCCGCCACCGCCCCGCTTGAGTTATAGATATTCGCATACGCCCTGTCCAGATTGACAAGACTGAACGGCGCGTTCGCCAGAGAGCCCCGGAAATATCCGCCGTAAAAGGCTTCAAGCGCGTCTATGTCCGCCCTCTCACTCTCATCCGGAGAAGCCACCGGCGCAGATGTAACGGGCCGGGGGACGGACTGAGGCGCGGGGCGGACAACCTGCGCGCCGCCCCCTCTCCCGCCGCACCCGGCAACAAGGCAGACAACCATTATTGCCGCAAGGGAATTTCTCATACGGGTTAGTGTGATTAAAGCCCCCCGCCTTTGTCAACAAAGCCCGGCGGAAACGGCGGGCGCGCAAGTCCATTATAATACGTGCCGTATGATTCAATTCATTGACGAGGCGAAAATCTTTGTTGAGTCCGGCGGGGGCGGAAACGGGTGCGTCAGTTTCAGGCGCGAGAAACACGTTCCGAGGGGCGGGCCGGACGGCGGAAACGGCGGAAACGGCGGGGATGTGATTGTGCGCGCCGTTGCCGGTGTGCGCTCGCTCCTTGACTGCCGCTACAAGAGGCATTACCGCGCCGGGCGCGGAGGGCACGGCGGGGGCGGAAACAAAAACGGCGGAAACGGCGGGGATGTTGTCATAAACGTTCCGGTGGGAACTGTTGTCCGGCGGGAGAAGGCGGGCGCAATAATAGCGGACCTCAGCACGGAGGGGCGGGAGGTGGCGGCGGCAAAAGGCGGGCGCGGAGGGCGCGGAAACTGCGGCTTTGCCACCTCAACCAATCAAGCCCCGCGCACGGCTTACGACGGCGCGGAGGGAGAGAAATCCGAAATTTTTCTTGAACTGAAACTTCTTGCCGATGTCGGCATCGCGGGTTTTCCAAACGCCGGAAAATCAACCCTCATCTCAAAGGCGTCCGCCGCAAAGCCGAAGATAGCGGACTACCCCTTCACCACCCTTGTTCCCAATCTCGGCGTGGTGCGGTGGGGAGACCACAAAACCTTCACAATGGCGGACATTCCCGGCATCATTCCCGGCGCGCACAAGGGCTCGGGGCTGGGCTTGCGTTTCCTGCGCCATGTTGAAAGAACGCGGGTGATTGTCCACATGATAGACGTGTCGCCGTTTTCCGGCAGAGACCCCCTTGAGGACTATGCGGCGATAAATTCAGAACTGCGTCTTTACGGCGCGGCGCTCGCCGACAAGCCGCAGATAATCGCCCTGAACAAAACCGACATTCCCGAAGCGGCGGAAAAAGCCGCGCAACTTGCGGAGTTTTTCAAAGGCAAGGGAATACGGGCGGAGGCAATTTCCGCCGCCACGGGCGCGGGGGTGCGGGCGCTCATTAACAGTGTCGGGGAAATGCTTGAACAAGAGGAGGCGGGCTTGCCGTGACCTTTGCCGTTTTGGGAGCGTCCGGGCGCACGGGGGCGATGGCGGTCAGTTACTGCCTCCGCCTTGGCCACAATGCGCGGGGGCTGGTGAGAAACCCCGCCCGCATGCCGCAAATGCCGGAAGGCGGGGCGGGTGTGTTTGAGGCCGTGCGGGGCGATGTGACGGAGCGCGAAGCCGTGCGCGATTTGATAAGCGGAGCGGACGCCGTTATAAGCGCGCTGGGACCCACGGAACTCCGGACCGGATTCAAAGTTCACTCAAGCGCCGCCCGCCACCTTTCGGAATTAATGCCGGAGGCGGGTATTTCGCGCTATGTCGCGGTTTCGGGCGCGAGTTTGTCCGTGCCGACCGACAAATTCAGCATCCGGGGGAAATTCTTCAGCGGTGCGGCATACCTGCTCACGAAAACAAACCGCAGCCTCAAGAACCTGCTTGACGACAAACGCGCCGAGTATGAAATCCTTTGCGAAAGCGGTCTTGACTGGACGGTGGTGCGTCCGCCGTGGATAACGCCCGAACCCTACAGGCGGGACGCAAACATAACCCCTTTCAAGCCCGGCGGAATCAAGGTGCGGGTGGCGGAACTGGGCAAAGCCCTTGTTGACCTTGCCGTGGACGGCCGCTTCAACAAACAGGCGGTTTTCATAAACAGCGTATAAAAACGGGCGGCGGGCTTACTGCAATTCCGCTTCGGGAAGCGAACTGACCGGAATCGGCGAGGCGTGATGAAGCGTCATCCGCCATCCGTCTCCGGTGTTTTCAAAGATGTTTGTCGCCTGAGCGAGCGTTACGACAACCCTGCCGTCAACAAAATGGTTGAGTTTCTCAACGCAGTTCACCCACGCGGCTTTTTCGCCCACGTCAATGGTAACGTCCGAGGTTTCCACGCTTGCGAGTTCGCCGGATTCAAATATGGTCATCCAACTCGCCTTGATTGAGTCCCACCCTTTAATGGCGGGCCAGCCCGGATGAATACATTTAGCCTTTCCCCCGGCGACCCACACTTTTTCCATCATCTCAATGTCCGCCCTGTTGAGCGCCTCGTAAAAAGTGTCCTGCGCCTCCCGTATCTCCCGTGTCTGTTTTTTGCACATAGCGCGGCGGAATTATGCCCCCTTTGCGGTCATTATCAAATCCGCCATTTCAGCCACCGCGTCCTTTCCGTCAAGGCTTGACACGTATGAGCAGAGCATCTTCGCCTCAAGAGACGCCGAAGCGGGAGACGCAAGAAAAACCGCGCCTTTCACCGCGTTTGCCTCTTCTTCGGTGAGCACCAGAAAAATCGTCCCTTCCGTATGTATATCTCCCGCGGCGTCAAACAGAACCGTTTCCACTCCCGCGCCGGAAAGCCGCCGCGCCAAATCCTCAAAAGCGGATGATGATGACACAATGCGCCTGCTCACGGCAAACTTCCACACCAGCGAAAAGGACTGTTCTATATCTTTTCTCTGAACTGTAAAATCGCGCATAAAAATTCCTTTCAAGCCGATGAGGGGACTCGAACCCCTGACCTGCTCATTACGAGTGAGCTGCTCTGCCTCTGAGCTACATCGGCAACGGGCGGACTATCTGGCTATCCAGCCGCCGTCCACTGAAAGCATTGTTCCCGTCATAAAATCAACCCCGTCCTCGCAGAGAAACAGCACTGCCCTTGCAATCTCATCGGGATGGCCGAGGCGTCCCATCGGATGGAACGACTTGAACATTTCCTCCGCGGCCTGTTTGTCTTCCATTGAGTCAAGCATTCCGGTTACCATCGGCGTAACGATTGTGCCCGGGCATATTGCGTTCACCCGTATCCCCTGCTGCGCGTAATCAAGCGCCATTGCCCTTGTGAACTGTGTTACCGCCCCCTTTGAAGCCGTGTATGCGGCAATTCCGGGGAGCGCCTTCAATCCTAAAATGGACGAGTTGTTCACTATGCAGCCGCTTCCTTTTTTGAGCATGTGCGGAACGGCGTATTTGGACATCATAAAAGTCCCGCGAACGTTGATTGCAAAAATCCTGTCCCACTCTTCGGTTTCGGTCTCATGCGTGGAGGCGGCGGAAAGAACTCCGGCGTTGTTAAACAGAATGTCCACCGCGCCGTGCCGTTTGACTGTCTCTTCAACCGCGCTTTTGCAGTCTTCCTCTTTTGCGACATCGCTCACCAGATACTCAATTTTCACCCCTTTGGATTCGGCTTCGGCGACCGCCTCTTTAAGGGTCTTTTCCGTTCTGCCGGTTATGATGACAGTAGCCCCCTCTTGAGCAAACAGAATTGCCGTCGCCTTTCCGAGCCCGAGACTTCCGCCCGTTATGAGGGCGACTTTTCCTTTCAGCTTCATTGTGTTACCTCCAACCTGTAACTGCTGACGCATTTTATACCCCGCCGCCGTGTTTCTCAAACCGGCGCGGCGTGTTACTGCGCTATCCAGCCGCCGTCCACCGAAAGCATTATGCCGGTCATAAAGTCAACTCCGTCTTCGCAGAGGAAGAGCACCGCTCTTGCTATCTCGTCCGGCTGTCCCAGTCTGCCCATCGGGTGGAATGAGGTCAGCATGTCTTCAGCCGCCTGTTTGTCTTCCATTGCGTCAATGATGTTGGTTACCATCGGGGTAACAATCGCGCCCGGGCATATTGCGTTCACCCGTATCCCCTGCTGCGCGTAGTCAAGCGCCATCGCCCTTGTGAACTGTGTTACCGCGCCTTTTGACGCAACATAGGGAGTGAACCCGGCGACCCCTTTGAGGCCGACAACGGATGAGTTGTTCACTATGCAACCGCTTCCTTTTTTGAGCATGTGGGGGATGGTGTATTTGGACATCATAAAAGTCCCGCGAACATTGATTGCAAAAATCCTGTCCCATTCGCCGGTCTCCGTCTCATGCGTTACGGCGGGGGAGAGAACTCCGGCGTTGTTAAACAGAATGTCCACCGCGCCGTGCCGTTTGACTGTCTCTTCAACCGCGCTTTTGCAGTCTTCCTCTTTTGCGACATCGCTCACCAGATACTCAATTTTCACCCCTTTGGATTCGGCTTCGGCGACCGCCTCTTTAAGGGTCTTTTCCGTTCTGCCGGTTATGATGACAGTAGCCCCCTCTTGAGCAAACAGAATTGCCGTCGCTTTTCCGAGACCGAGACTTCCGCCCGTTATGAGGGCGATTTTTCCTTTCAGTTTCATTGTGTTACCTCCTGAACATTGGCGGGTATTCTACACATTGGCGGAGGGGGGTATCAAATGGGAGAGCGGGAAGCGGGAGTGTCATCTTCCGGCAATCATGGCATTGAAATCCTGCTCCCAAGTGTTTTCAAAAAGCATTCTGAACTTTGCCGGGGTCTCGCCGATTGTTTCCATTTCGCCCCTTTTAAGAGCGGTCTTATAGGTTGCCTCAAGGGTTTTGAGCAACTTTTTCTTGTATTCCGTATCCTCATTGCCTTTCAGGTGAAGCCCTTTTGTTTCCATTATCAGCAGTTTGTTGTCTTTCCTGCACGCTATAAAGTCGGGATAAACCTTGTGCCGTTTCCAGCCCTGAATTGAATACCCCCGCCTCGCCGCTATTCTGTGCCACCAGTATATTGCCTTGCTTTGTTCCAGACAAAGCGCGAAGTTTGCTTCAAGGTCGTTAAAGTCGCTTTCAAAAACATCCTCAAACAAACTCTGTTGAATTGTCCGCCCGTGCTTGCCGGAAAGCAGTCTCTCACCTTCCCTGACAGACACTTCAAGGGTCTTGTAGAGTTCGTAGTTCAATTCTTTATCGGTTACAAGATGAAACTTAATTTCATCCGCCTCCAACTTATCGCGGAAACATTGTTCGGCTTTTCTGTCCACTTCATCCCTGACCCGTTGCCTTAAAACCTCGGAAAGATAAACGCGGTTTTTCAAAAGTTTTGCGTCATCATATTTGCTGTGTTTTGTGAGAAACTGCCCGGTGATGCGCGCCGCTTGCCACGGATTGGGAACTGTGTCAATCAAACGGCGGACAAAGTAGTCCTGCGTAAGGGTTTCCCCCGTGTCAATTTCAGACTCGGAAACAGGCGGATTGTCGCCTTTAAGGTCAACCACTGCTTTTATTTCCGCCATCATGCCGGTATTGCTGAAATTAACCGCCCTGCCCGTGTCAATGCTTCCCCAGTCCAAAGCGCCGAGAATGTCGCGGTCGTAATCAATCGGACGCCATTTTGCGCCGTCTTTGTGCAGCACTTGAGGCAGAAAGATGTCCAATTTTTTGTAAGCGGCTCGCCGGTTAATTGTCCGTGTAACCGCTCCCGCGCCCGTTTCCCCTTCGCTCATAACAGACCCGCCAAGCCCCGTAAGCCCTTCGTTCTCAAGCCCCGTCCGCACCCATTCAACGGCTTTTCCAACATCCACATTGCAACAATAGATAAAGCATCTGTTGAGCGGTCCGTTTTTATCAACAGAGCGGGCATGGGGCTGGCGCATAACGCGCCCGACCATTTGAGTAATGGCGGTTTTTGCCGTTGTGTTGTCAAGAAGCGCAAGTATGTATGCAAATGAGCAGTCCCATCCCTCTTTAAGAGCGTCCTTTGTGATAATCCAGCGGACATTGCTCATTTCGCTCATAAGGTCTTCACCCGCGAGTTCTTTCTTTTCGGAAGACTGAATTCTTATATGTTCCTCCGGCACTTTAAGGTTGCGTATCAGATAGTCCTTTGCGTCCTCGGCGTGTATATACCCTTGCTCTCTCTGCTCCTTTCCTGTTCTCTGAACCCTTACCAGAGCGATGGGGCGAATGTGGCGGTTTTCTCTGCTCTTCAACTGTCCCGCCTCTTTTTCAAGGTTGTTCAGTTTCTCTTTTGCCGCCGTAAGTGTGTGTTGCCAGTCCAAGTCTGTAACGCTGTGAATTTCAATCGGCAATTTGATCATCTCTTCATCTTTGAGTTCCAGTCCGCCGATATTGACAAGGATGTTGCTTATTCCGGTTTTTGGGGTTGCGGAGAGTTCAAGCACAAAGCGGGGATTAAGTTGATTGACGGATTTGACAAACTCTTTGTTGCTTTCATCGTTTTTGCCGTAAGCCTTGTGCGCCTCATCTAATATCACTGTCGGACGTATAAGTTTCAGGGTGTTGATTAAACTGTGTTTGACCCAATCGCCTTTCTTATTAGTTTCCAAATCGGGGTGTTTCTCAATAAGTCTTTCATTCGCTTTTAAGTCATCCTGTTGAGGAAAGAAAGATGTATAGCCGCCGCTGTCGCGGAAGATTTTCAGAAACTCCTTGTCCTTCCGCCTGTTTGCCGATGGAAGCATAAGCATCATTACGCAGAGGTAACTTTCCACATCCTGCTTTGTAAACCGGTCATCTTTTTCAAGCAGTTTGACTTTGCCGCCTGAGATTTGTTCAAGCATTACGCGGTAAGGGTGTTCGCGGGTGCGGAACGCCTTGATGGTTTGCTCGTATATTGCCTTTGTCGGCACAATCCAAAGGACAAAGCCCTTGCCCTGTCTCATTCGTTCAAGGGAGGCAACGCCCAAGAGTGTTTTGCCGCCGCCGGTGGGGATTTTCATACAGACATGGGGGATTGGCTCGCCCGATGTTGCCGTGCGGTCTATGTAGTCGGGGATTTCAGGTTTTCCGTCTTTTGTGGCAATGGCGGGAAGAAGCCCTTGTTTCATCAGGGTTTTCCAAGCGGTGCGGGGATGGTTGTTCATTTCGTCGGTTATATCTTCATCATCCAACGCCTTGCGGACTCTCTCTAATCTCAAATGCGCCTTCTTGAGCGCCTCAAGCCATCGGTCTAACTGTTCAAGGGCTTTTTGCTGGTAGGTTTTGAGTTGCATGGTCAGGGAAGGTTTTTATCCTTGTCCCATTCATCCCGTATTTCCCGGACAAACTGCTCGGAGGACTTGCCTCCGGTTAAATCGGGGAATATCCCGTAAATGTCTCTAAGGGAAGGAAGTTCCTCCGGCGGGGGAAGAATCTCTATTCCCCGGACTTCCATTTTGTAGGGCATCATCTCATCGGAGCGGTAAAAGCATTCACCGGAAACGGAAACATAAGAACCGAGAGCGGTCTGCACTTTCTCAAACAGTGTTGGCGGAAACATGCAGTCAAGATGAGGCATAGTTGGCAGAGAGGTGTATATGCGAAACTTGTTGGCTTTGTTGCGGATGTCTATCTGCTCAAGTTTGCCGTCAATTGTGTTTATACAGGTTTCCTCATAGTCCCTTGCTTTGTTTCCAGCCATGTCTCTCCTCCGTTTCAAAAATTGTAACCGCTTAATGCCTTGTACTCAATACACTAACTAACCTTCCTGATTGCCCGAAGTGATTGAGGGTGTTGGAGTTTGACCTCCACTAACAACCAAAGAATCCCAATCAGGAACTCCGCCAGCCTCAATAACTTTCAAGATTGATTCGCGGCACAAATCTTGAGCGGATTCCAACACGGAAGAAATGCTTGTATCTTTCCCGCCTATTTTGACTTTCTTCTCAACCTCTCCGCGATGAACGGCTCTGGAACGCTGGTCGTATATGGCTTTGAACTTTCGAAAAATATCCATCTTTTCTTCAACATTTGCGCCCAAATGACAAGAGGCACGTGTTCTTAATTTGAAAGATATTTCTCCCGAACCAGAGTCCGGAACATACAGAGATTCCAACGCTATCCCCAAGTCAATAAAATCATCAACATAGAATCTCCCTCCAATGAACTTTTTTGCTTTTACCCATCTGGGTATTACTACGGTGCGTAACAAATCAAATTCTTTTCTATTAGAATCATAAACTTTTAGATACAAAGATTTTGCTTCTTCCATCTGTTCCTTGGAAATGCTAACCGGCATTGCCGATCTATCTCGCTCATAGACTTGATATTTGTTTCGAAGAAAACCTCCGAGAGCAACATCATCGTTGGTCAAATAGCCGAATTCAGCCATATCTCCCATCACATAGTCTGAAACAATCATGGGTCTTATACGGTTATTGGACACAAGAGATAATATGTTGCAAAAACTTACAAAATCAAACTTGTTGATCTCCGTGCTTTGCAATTTTTCTTGAAAAGGAGAAGGCTGAAAAAACTGATATGCTGACGGTTTGACAAAGATAGGAGACAATGAATAGTCAGCCACAATGAAACCATTATGAGCGAATCCCACACCACGATCTTGGAGCAAGAATTCTTCGCGACAGTTTGGACAATCCACGAATAAATCTTTACCGGTCATCAAACGTATCCCCTCAAATATTTCCATCTCGCTTTGATTGATTACACCTTCTATAAGGGCAAATCTTTTTATGGGAATAGAAGACTTTTTGTCTACACATTGCTCAAAAACAGATACGGCTTTTTCAACACCCCAAACCATTGAGACTTTCAAAACAGATTGGAGTAAATCATTCAATGAATAGTTAGGGGTTGATACCGATAAGCAGGACACTATGTAGTCTCCTTCCACATATTCTTTCAATTCATCTTTTAGAAAATCTACCAGTTCTGATTTGATAGAGTCATCTTTAATATCGGGAACATTTACCACTCCATACCAAGGCAACCACTTTACACCATAACGTTGATAAAAAATGATTTCATTAGCACTTTCTCGTTTTCTCAAATAGAGCGACTTGTATTGCTCAACGGAAGGCGCTCTTTCACCCATTTGATTTTTAATCCCTATATTCTCCATAGACTTATGCAGAATGTCGCTCAGTATCTTTTTCTTGTTCTCGTCCATTCTTCTTATGCAAAGGTTTTTTGCTGGTAGGTTTTGAAAATCATTTGAGGTAATCATCACAGAATTTTTGCACAAACAACAGCATTTGCTTAACTTGATCAGAGTCATATTTATCAAAATGTCCGTGCGTTGCATCATTTCTAAGACTTGCCCAAGATGTAATTTGCTTCTGCGTTAAAGCGTTATACACATTCTTTTTGGCAAGTTTTACATTCAATGGGTCAATAGTAAGAAACTTCCCGTCACTATTATGAATAGGTATCCCGTTTGCATCAGCAAGTTTCCGTAAAGAGTCTTCAAGAGTAGCCCCAATCAATACTGCGGAGGCATCCTTGTACTTTTCTTTGTGGAGATATTCTGCCATTTCAAGAAAATCTGCAAAAATATCTGCTTGAACCAATTTGCGAAAGTCAGCAATCATTCCAGATTGTATATTGGACTCTACTGCTCTGAATATTCCAAGTAACTTATCTAAGTTTTCGTGGTTATACTCATTCATATTGCTGAATGTAGGAGATTTCCTAACAGATTCAAACATTCGGAAAAAAGTGCTGTTAGAACCGTATAGTTCTTCAATCAGTTGTCCGCCTCGCACGGTGATTGACACAAGTTCCTGAATACGAGAAGGTCCTAAAAGATCATATGTTTCAGAGGCATCCTTCACCAGTTGTTCACATGTGCCAAGAATATCAGTAATTTCTTTCGTAATTACTTCACTCACTACTATACCTTGCCTCTTTGTCATATCCTACCCCAACCCATTCACCCCATAAGGCAATCCGCAAAACGTAATCCCCATCTCTGTCAACTCCTTCTGTCCCATAAACTTATGCGTGGCAAACACAACCGCCTCTTTCTTCTTGCTCTTTGCCTGTTTGGAAATCCGCCCGGCGCGGTCACTGTTCAAGGCAGAATCAGGACTTCTGAGAAAAGCAAGTTTCGGCTCATATATCAGATAGAAAAGCCGGTCGCTTGTCTCATAGAAAAAGCCGTCTTTGTCTCTTGTCTTGCGGAGTTTATCCGGTGATTGTCCGGTTGCCGTCCAGAAAACATGACGCGCCAATGTTTCGTAAGAGGGTAGTTTCTTACCCGTCAGCATATTCTCGGCGTTGATTTCATCGCCCAATGTGCAGTATGCAAAACTGCCGCCCAATCCGCTTTGAAGGTCTTTGTCTTTTGCTTTCTTAACGCCTTTGACAACACGGCGCACCCTTTCGGCGGTTACTTTGTCGGCGTATTCTTCACACTCAACAAGGATGAACTTCCGATTGCCACCATCTTCCTTATTAAGCGCAAGGGTTGCGTGGGCAGTTGTGCCAGAACCGGCAAAAGAATCAAGGATAATATCATTAGGTTTGGTAGCGAGTTGTATAACCCGCTTGATGACTGATATAGGCTTCGGGTTGTCAAACTTGTTGTTGGGTAAAATGTGTAATAACAATCCTCCTGCCTCATCATTAGTTCCCGCATCTACCCAAACGCTTCTGGTATTCGCGCCTTTATGGTCGGACAAGAACCGTTTCTTCCTTGGTTCTGTTGCCCTACCATCCTTTCCCCACCAGACTAAACCATCCTTCTCGTTTTGTTTATGGACATCACGGGAACTACCCCAAACCCTCAAAGAATCCGTGTGAGTATCTGGATATATTTTCTCGCCTGTGTTTGGGTTTGCAATGGCATAGTAGAGATTCGGACGTTCTTCTTTTGTCCAACGACTGCGGTAGTCTCCGGGAGACCAATCACCGCGCGGGTCATTGTCAGGGTTCGAGTAATTTTCCCGTTGTTCTGGAGTGAGTGGTTGGCGCGGCAATTCAGCACCTTTCCCGTAGATGATTATGTTGTCATGAGTAAAAGCAAAAGCCGGTTTGTTATCTCCGCTAGTTTTCTTCCACGCAATAACACCAACAAAGCTATTTTCTCCGAAAATTTCGTCTAATATCATCCGCAGACGATGATGCTCATTGTCATCAAGAAAAATAAAAATAAATCCGTCATCTGCAAGTAACTCTTTTAACAACTGCAACCTCGGCCACATCATACAAAGCCACTTGTCATGCCGCTCCAAATCCTCGCCGTCCACCGGGCTTTTATTCTTAAGCCACTCCTTCATCATTGGACTGTTCACATTGTCATTGTAGATCCACCCCTCACTGCCGGTGTTATACGGCGGGTCGATACAGATACAGTTCACCCTTCCCCCGTAACGGGGCAACAGCGCTTTCAAGGCGTGCAGGTTGTCGCCGTGAATAATAAGGTTGTCATCAAGAGAGGGCTTTTTGCCTTTCGGCGGAAGCGACTTTTTCCCGTCCACTTCCAGCGTCCGCGCAGGAACGGTCAGGTGGTGCGAGTAAACAAGCGGTTTTCCTTTGAAATCAAGTGTCGGCATATTATCAACTAATTCGCCATACAGTTTTTGCCTGCTGAGCCAGCCAATTCTGGTGGCTGTTCAGAGAATCCATATTCCATTCATCATGCTTGGCGATTTCCTGATTGATTCTGTAACCGCTTGAAGCAAGATTCATTTTCTTTTCTTCAAAGGGCTCCTGCCCCATGTTTTGCCCTTGCGGCAATATCGCCATATTACCCAATCGGTCAGTTGCCTCACTACAATTCTCTCTTCCAAAATACTCCTCCCAGAAGTTATCAGGGCTGTAAGGCAATACATGCTCAAGGCTCAGATTGTCAACCGGCATCCCTCCTCCTGAAACATGCCGTTCAATTTGTCGCAGGAGAAAAACAACCTTCCTCGCGCTTTGGCGGCTCGGCATACTTTTGAGGCTAAATGCGCTGACAAATTCCGCGTCCGACGGATAGACAACCATCAACCCGCCTCTTACATCATTCGCGGTCCCGTATCCTCCGCTCATGATGCCGTTAGCCAGTTTGTTATAGGCAATTTCCTGATCCTTTGCCACTTTTCCGCAAATAACGTTATATCTGATTGATACGACCGCTATCCACTTTGTCATTTGTATGAAGTCTGTGGGGTTCAGCTTGGCATAGGCGGCCATAAGCAGACTCAACTGGGTTTTGATACCAAACAACTTCAATGTAGCAAGGTGGTCACAACAAGGTTGATATACGCCGTTTTCATACTCTCTCCAAAACGAATCATCCGGATTCTGCAAGGCCGAATAGATTGACGCAAAACGCTTCATACCCCGCACATAAGGCATAACATCCTCCGTTTTCTCTATCTTGCGCTTCATCACGCGATATAAATCCTTCTTGTGGCTTAGTTTGTCGGACATGCCATGGTAACTGCGGAGGAATCCGGTGAAGTTGGTTTCCCCTAACTGCTCCAAGACCTCCGCCCATATCTCATTAAACTGCTCTAACACATCATGGCTCGGAAAAGCGGACTTTGACATTACCGACAACAGGTAGTTTTTAAGCAAATCCGGAGCGGACAAATGAACCCCTCTGGCATTGAGCGTCTCAAAAACCAAATAGGCGTCCAAGTCATCCTTAACCGTAATTGCCGTAAACAAAAGACCATCGGCAATATCATTGACAAACTGAACCAACTGTTGCGAGTTATAGGATGAAACTTTATCCTGAAAGAATTCAAGGGCCTTGTTTAAGTGGCGATTGCTCGCGGTAACGCCTCTCCTTCTGGGCACTCCGTAGGGTTCGGTAATAATGTCCCTGAAATGCCCGTTGTTATTGCGATTGAGAGTCAACTTCAAAGATGTCTCCAAGCTCATGGCATCAAACACGCCAAGATAAGTTTTATGATAAAAGTCAACTCTCTTCTTGTTTTCCTCAACGGATTCGCCTTGATCAACAATCTGCTGAAACCGGCCAAGAACGGCAATTATCATTAACGTAACAGTCGTAAGCCGCTGTTGTCCGTCTATGACTTCAAAGTTCTTTCCATCTCCGCTCTGCAACACTAAATAGCCCAAGAAATGCTGAGTTTCACTTTCTCTCATATTCTCAATATCCTGCCACAATTCATCAAGTTGCTCGTGCTGCCAAGCATAATCTCTTTGAAAGGCGGGTATGCGGTAAGACTTGGCATTGCTCATAATGTCGCCAAAAGTCTTGTTCTCCGGCTCTAAATAAACTCGTTTGAAGGACCTGCTCATAACTACACTTTACCCCCGCGACGCCCTAAACTCAATCTCCGCGACGCCCTTCTCCCCGACCTTATACAATCCCCAATCCCCACGCCCCCGAACGCCCCTCCCGCAAAGGCGACCCCGCCAAGCCCGGCGGCGGCTTCATTTATCCGCGCCACAATATCCCCGTGCCCCACACCGCAAACGGGCATCGCGCCGCCGTAGTTTCCGACCGCGCTCATCTCCGGCGGCTCAGTTGCCCCGAACACCTCCTCCGCCTTGCGGCGGGCGCGCAAAATTATTTCGGAATCATCCATCGCGCAAACATCCCCGCCCGCCATAAAAAACCTTGCCACCGAAAAACCCGGCGGCGCGGTGCGCGGAAACTTGCGGCTCTGAAACGAACAGGCAAACACCTCCCCCTCTCCGGCACGCGGAAACAAAACCCCGAACCCGTCCGGAGCGCGGGGCAGCCCGCCCGCCTTGTATGCGAGAGAGGCAACCGCGCATGAAGAATAATTGACCGAAGAAAGAAGACGCGAAAGACCGCCGCCGGCATTTTCAAGCATACGCGCCGCAGCGCGGCACGGCGCGGCAACTACCACCGCATCGGCCTCCGCAACCCCGCCGTCCTGAGACGCAATTTCCCAGACACCGGATTTTTTTCTTATTTCAGACACGCAAAAACCCGTTCTCACACAGCCGCCGGGAAGCGACCGCAAAACCGCCTCAACTATTTCGGACATCCCGCCCTTCGGGGAAAGAAACGCGCCGAAACGCGCCCCGCCCCCGCCCTTGTCCGCGCCGTCAAACAGGACGGAACGCAACACGCTTCCGCTGTTTTTTTCCATTTTGACAAACTCCCGCAAAACCGCCCCCGCTCCCAGAACATCGGGCGAAGCGCAGTAAATCCCGCCAATCAGCGGCGCGGCGGCTTTTTGCAGTATCTCATCACCGAACCGGCGGCGGACAAAAGAGGCCGCGCTCTCATCGCCCCCCTCCGCGCGGGCGGGAACAAACGGCTCGGCAAGCGCCCTTAATTTGCCCCGGAGCGAAAACAGGGGGCTTGCGAGAAAAGGAAGGATTTTGCGCGGCGTCATTATGAAAAAACCGTCGGGAAGCGCGGTCATGCGGCCTCCCTCCATAAGGAAAACCCGGCGGCCGCTTTCGGAGGTCGCCTCAAGAGAAGGGGGAGAGTTCAGCCCCGAAATAAAATCAACCGTTTCCGCGTCCGCAAAAAAAGAGTCCGGCCCGCGCTCAAGAATAAACCCGCCGGAGCGGAATGTTGATATGACCCCGCCCGCGGAATTTCCCGCCTCAAGGATTTCAACCTCCGGCGCGGGCGCAAGGCGGGAGGCCTCAAGGGCGGCGCAAAGCCCGGATATTCCCGCCCCGATGACAACCAGTTTCATCCGATAACACCGAGAACCGTTTCGCCCAGAGCGCGGATAAATTTCGGGTCGTCATTCACGGTCTTTGCCCTGAACATCGTAATTCCGGCCTCCCCCGCCGCCTCCTCCGCCTCAACGCCAATGTCAAACAGAACCTCAACATGGTCGCACAAAAACCCTATCGGCTGAATGATAATGTGGCTCGCCGCGCCGCGAAGGGAGGCAATCACATCGCAGACGTCCGGCTCAAACCACTCCTGATTAGGGCTTCCGCTTCTGCTCTGCCACGCAACGGCATAGTCTCCGGCGCCCAGCCGCGCGGCGGTAAGTTCGCAGGTCTTGAGAAACTGCCTCCGGTATGTGTCTGAGCCGGGCATTTCAACGGGAATGCTGTGGGCGGTGAAAATAAGCCGCGCCGACTCCGACAGCCGCCCGCCCGGAAGTTTTTCAATCTGCTCGGCAACCCTGTCCGCGCAGTTTTCTATGAACAGGGGATTGTCAAAAAGCGGCGGCGGATAGACAAACTTTATTCCGGCTCCGGCTTTGCGGTTTGCGTCCTCCACCTCGCGCTGATACCTCTGCCAGCTTGTGTCGCACTGGTGAAGCGCCGTTATCAGGGCGACGCATTTTTTGCGCCCGTCCCGCTTCATCCGGGCAACGGTGTCAGCGGTGAACGGATGCCAGTTTCTCATCGCCATGTAAACCGGCAGGGGCGCGCCGCCGCTCTCAAGAAACTTTTTGAGCCCCTCGCCCTGCCGCCGTGTCAATTCGTTCAGAGGCGAGCCGCCGCCAACCCGCATGTAGTGGCTCTCCACCTCCTTAATCCTCTCCTCCGGTATGGAAAACCCGCCCGCGACTATGCGCAGAAATTCCGGCACATCCGCGCCCTTTTCCGGCGCGCCGTACCCTATCAGAAGTATGGAATCAAAACCGTTCACCGCGATGACAACTCCCGGACTTTGTCCACCAGCGCGAGAACGTTTTCCGCGCGCGCAGACGGCGGAATGCCGTGGCCGAGATTGAATATGTGCCCGGGCCTTCCGCCCGCCTTGCCTAATATGGCAGCCACATTTTTCTCCATAACCGCGCGTTCCGAAACCATAACGGAGGGGTCAAGATTTCCCTGAACGGCGGTTTTATACCCGACCGTTTTCCACGCATCGGCAAGGTCAACCGTCCAGTCAACGCCGATGACGCTTCCGCCCGCCTCCTTCATCATGCCGAGAAGAGAGCCCGCGCCGACCCCGAAATGAATCGCCGGAACACCGGCGGGCAGGGAGCGGAACACCGCCTTTGAATACGGCAGAACAAAGCGGCGGTAATCGTCCGGCGAAAGGCATCCGGCCCAACTGTCAAAAAGTTGAACCGCGTCCGCCCCGGCGGCGATTTGCGCGTTCAGGTGGGAGGAGGTCGCCACGGCAAGCCGCGACATAAGCGCGTCCCACAAGCCGGGGTCCGTCCGCATAAGCGCCTTTGTGTTCGCGTAGGTTGAAGACGCCCCGCCCTCTATCATGTATGAGGCGACCGTAAAGGGCGCGCCGGCAAACCCCAGCAGGGCGACCTGCGGGCTGAGCGCCCTTCTCGCCGTCTCAAGCGCCTTGCACACATAGCCCATCTCTTCGGGGTCAAAATCCCTCATGCGGTCAACCGAGGCGGCGGAGCGGACGGTGTTTTTAATCCTCGGGCCGTCTCCCTTTGAAAACTCTATCCCCACGCCCAGCGGCTCAAGAATCAGAAGTATGTCCGCAAAAATTATCGCCGCGTCAAAACCGAACATGTCAACCGGCATCAGGCTCACCTCCGCGGCAAGTTCGGGATTTTTGCAAAGGTCAAGGAACGGAACATTCGCCCTTATCCGCCGGTATTGGCGCAGGTATCTGCCCGCCTGCCTCATTATCCAGACCGGCGTCCGCCCGGCGGGCTCAAGGCGGCAGGCCTTCATAAAAACCGAGTCCCGCGCAGCGCGGGGGCGGGCGCGGCGCGACCATGCCATGTCCGTCCTTTTCCAGCGCAGAGTGTCAATTCCCTGAGAGCGCGCCCTTGTTTTTTTCTCAAGAAGGTCCGCCGCGCGCGAGGCAAGCCCCTCTATCAGCGCCCCCATCTCCGTTGCGTCAGGCTCGTAGTCAACGGACACGCCGAAACCCTCAAGCGTCTCCGTTGTGGAGGGTCCCACCGAGGCGACCACCGCGCCGGAAAGCCCCTTTTTTGCAAGGCGCGCCACCTTTGCGCGCCGCGCCGCCTCAAAAAAATTGACAACCTGCCGCGAACTTGTGAAAACCGCCGCATCTTGCCGCCCCTCCGCAACGGAGCGGGCCGCCTCCTCCAGACGCGCCGCGCCTGAGGGAAACGCCCACTTGTAAACGGAAAACGAACGCGCGTCCGCGCCCCGGCTTTTCAATGCGCGCATAAGCCGGGGGTTTGCCGCGCCGGACTGCTGAACGTCAACCCGCGCCCCGTCAAGCAGCCCCGCCTCTTCGGCGGCGGCGACCGTCTCCCTCCACGTGGCGGGCTCTTTGACCTCAACGGACGGGGAAACGCCGAGTTCGGCAAGAGCCGCGACAGTTTTGGGACCCCGGCACACCACTTTGACCTTGCGCAGCGCCCTGATGTAATCGCGCCTTCCGTAACGTTCCGTGATGAGTTCCGACATAATGCGCGCGCCGGTCGCGGTGAGAAGTATCAGCACGTCCGTCCGCCCGCCGAAAAGCCGCCCGGCAAAGTCCCACACAGACTTGGGGCGTTTCACCGGCTCTTCCCGCACGGACGGCGCAACGGACGGCTTTCCGCCGCGGGCGAGGATAAGTTCCTCAATCTCCCGTGCGCGCCTGCTCTCAAAAGCGGCAACCCTTAACCCGTTAAAACCGTTTTTCATTGAAAATCTCCGTCCGCGCCGCGCAAACCCGCAGCCTCTTTTCACCGGACTCCTTCCGTCAAGTGTAAGAAAACTGAACGGCAAGCGCAAATGCGCCGCCGCTTTTAACCCCGCCGCTTGTAATGTAAACTGAAAATTCCTGCCGTGACTAAAAAACCTTTTCTTCCGACAACCGGCGTTTCGTATTCGGACGGCGGGATGTTTCTTGAGGGCGCGCCGCTCTCCGCCGTGGCGGAGGAGGCGGGAACGCCCTGCTATGTTTACGGCGCGGGGGCTTTTGAAAGGGCTTACGGGGAATACCAGAAAGCGTTTTCGGGGCTCGCGCCCCTTATATGCTACTCGGTGAAGGCGAATTCCAACCTCTCGGTTCTGTCGCTGTTCGCAAAGATGGGAGCGGGGTTTGACGTGGTTTCGGGCGGCGAACTGGCAAGGGTGGAAAAGGCGGGCGGAGACTTTGGAAAAACCGTTTTTTCCGGCGTGGGCAAAACGGCGGAGGAGATACGGCTTGCAATTGAAAAGGGGATTTTATTTTTCAATGTGGAGTCGGAGGGCGAACTTGAGGCCATTAACGCGGTCGCCATGGAAACGGGCGCAAAAGCGCCGGTGTCAATACGCGTCAACCCGGACATAGACCCGAAGACCCACCCGTATATCTCAACGGGGCTGAAGAAAAGCAAGTTCGGCGTTGACATACGCGAAGCGCCCGCAATGTACGGGAGGGCGGCGAAAATGGAGGGGATTGAAATCAGGGGAATAGACGCCCACATCGGCTCGCAAATTTTTGACATATCGTCCTTTGAAGACTCGGTGGAGCGGCTGGTGAAACTGCTGGCGGAACTGAGGGGAAAAGGCATCGGGATTGACTACATGGACATCGGGGGCGGCCTCGGCGTCCGCTACGGCGAGGATGACCGCCCTCCCCCGCACGGCGATTTTGCCGCCGCTGTGGAAAAACTGGCGGGCGGGGCGAACTGCAAACTCGTTATTGAGCCGGGGCGGTCTCTTGCCGCAAACGCGGGGCTGCTGCTCACCCGCGTTATATACGTAAAGCGGGGAAGCGGGAAAAAATTCATCATTGTTGACGCGGCAATGAACGATTTGATCCGCCCCGCTTTCTACGGGTCGCGCCACGAGATTGCGCCGGTCAGGCAAAACGCCGGAGGCAAAACGGAGATTGCGGACATCGTGGGCCCGGTTTGCGAATCGGGAGACTTTCTTGCGACCGGCAGGGAGTTTCCCCCGGTGGAGGCGGGAGACCTGCTCGCGGTGATGAGCGCGGGGGCTTACTGCTTCACCATGTCGTCAAACTACAACACAAGGCCGAGGGCGGCGGAGGTTCTCGTCAGAGGGGGCGGTTTCCGTGTGGTTAGGGAAAGAGAGAGTTTTGAGGATATGATAAGGGGAGAAACGGCCGGTTTGGGCTGATAATTGGGAAACGGCGATGGAAATCCTGCTTCAAGTACTGGACAAAACGGGGATATTCTTTTACCCCATAGCGGCGTGCTCTATCATCGGGGCGGCGCTGTTTATTGAAAAAATCTATATCCTCAGGGGTTCAAAGGCGTTTCCGGACGCCTTTGTCTCCCGCGCGGTGGAGTTGCTGGAAAAAGGCGAAACCTCCGGCGCGAAAATACTCTGCGAACAGAACGGCTCGGCGGCGGCGCGGGTCGCCCTTGCGGCAATTGAAGCGGACGGCGGCGAACGCAAACAGACGGTTGACAGGTCTCTTGAAAACGAATCCCTTGACCTATATTCACACATTGAGATGCTCGGCGCGATAAGCAGCGTCAGCACGCTTCTGGGGCTTATGGGAACAATATCGGGGATGATAAAAATCTTCAGCGCCATCTCGCTTGACATTGAGGTGAACCCGGCGTCTCTTGCGGGCGGCATATCCGAGGCGCTTTACACGACCGCCCTCGGGCTGGGCGTTGCCATACCGACCTTTGTCGCTCACAAATATCTTGCTGGAAAATATGAGGCCGTCATGCTGGGCCTTGAGCAGGCGTCCGAAGACATACTGAAATCCCTGCGGGGCGGGGGCGGGGCATGAGGGGGCGTTTTTCCGTGTCTTCAAAAAAGCGCGGCATTTCAACCTACCTTGACCTCACGCCCGTTGTGGATGTGGTGTTCAACCTGCTGATATTCTTTGCGCTCTCGCTCAATTTCACTCCGGCGGTCAGGGGGGTTCAAATCAAAGTTCCGCAAGTCGGCTCTCCGGTGGAAAAGGTCAGGGAGAAAAAGGTTTCGGTGTCCGTGTATGCGAACGGAAGGATATTTCTGAATGACAGGCAGGTTTCGCGCAAAGTCCTGCGCGAGTCGCTGGACGGGGCGGAAGACAAGTCCGTAATGGTGGTGATCAAGGCGGAGGAAAACGTTCCTCACGGAACTATTGTTGATGTTATGGCTTCCGTTAAAGCCGCGGGCTATTCAAAAATCGCGTTTGCCGCGAAAAACCTCTGACCTTAAATTGAAAGACTCACAGGCACGCAACTTTCCCCTCAGGGGCTATGTTCTGATAGGCGGGACGGCGTTTTTCACCGCGCTGTCCTACATCATAGGCAAGTATCTTGACTCAAGCACGGGGGGCCTTGACCCTGTTTCCACCACGTTTTTCTGGTTTTTCGGCGCGGCGGCGGTGGCGTTTTTCGTCTCCGTGTTCACGCCTTCGCAGAGGGCGGAGTTCCGGGAGTTCCGCAAATACCGCTCCATATTTCTGCTGACCTCCGTGTTCACTTCGGTCGGCGCGGTGCTGTGGGTCGCCTCGCTCTGGATAATCGGCCCCGCGCTCACTTCGTTCCTTATGAAGGCGCAGACATTGTTCTCACTGCTGCTTGGAATAATTTTTCTGCGCGAGAGAATCAACCGGGGGGAGGCGGCGGGCATGGCGCTCACCATAGCGGGCGGCTGCGCGGTGGCGTATCACAAAGACAGTTACCTGCTGCTGGGCGTGGCGGCGGTTCTCACTTCGGCGCTGTGTTACTCGGCGGTGGCGTTTTTTGTGAGAAAAGAGTTGATGCGGAGGCGGCTGAACATGCTGACCGTGGCGACTCTCAGAACATTCGGGGTTTCGGCGATTCTGCTTGCGTATATGATTTCCACGGGGACTGTGGACGCGCCCTCCCCGCGCGACATACTGCTGATGGGTCTCGGCGGAACTTGCGGGGCATACATAGCGAAATCGTGCCAGTTTTACGCCATCAAATTGCTTGACCTGTCGCGAAGCACGGCGGTAATGCCGCTTGAGTCTTTGTTTGTGGTGCTTATGTCTCTCGCCATTTTCGGCGCGGTTCCGTCAACTGTAAAACTTCTGGGCGGTGTTTCCATACTCGCGGGCGTGGTGTTTCTGGTC
>JAPOUR010000050.1 GCA_026708565.1 Candidatus Dadabacteria bacterium | reverse complement strand
CGAGACGCTCGCGCCGCCGTATTTCTGAACTACAAGACTCAAAGTGTGTGTTTCCTGCCGTTTGATTAAGGGGTCTATTATAACAGCGACCGCTATAGAAAGCGGGCGGGCTACTCGCCCCCTGTTTCAGCCACCGGATTCCGGTTTTTGGAATAAGTCAGGTGGAACACCGTGTTAATCATCCAGCGCTTGAAGTCTTGATTGTCGGAGAACTGTTTGAAGAGGACGGAGTCATCGTTTATCAATTCAGTCATAACACGGTTCAATGCTTTGACGAGTTCTATGTGCGCGTTCTGTTTGTCGGAGTTCTGTTGCGCATTTCGGTAGGCGGTATCCTCAACCACTCGCTCGGGGATGGTTTCGGTTATAAGTTGGCGCACACGGTCGGCGTTTTTCCATTCTATGTTGCCGAAGAGATTATTGAATTCCTCAAGGATTCCGGAAAGTGTGTCCAATTCAGGTTCCGGTTTTCCGCCGCCACCGGAAACCGGCACCGGGTCTATTTCGGCATCCTTGTCATCCGGGGTGATCTCCTGCATTGCCTTTTTCTCAACGCGGTAGCTGTCCATGTCTATCGCGCCAAGGATTCCCTTGGACAGATCATCTTCTACGGGTGAGGGGAGTTTGAGAATGAGAAAATTGAGAAAAATGGAGCGCTTTTCCCATGCCGCATTCGTGTAGGGAAGGATGGAAGAGAGGAACCCGTAAGTGCGAACAAACGCCTTGGCTTTGCTCTTGAAATCTACCTGCCCGTCCTCACCCAATGTGCTTATGTAAGCCTCCACGCAACTGTCAAGCACGGGGTCCAGAGTGTCGCGGTCATTGCCGACAAGATAGCGTTTGACAAAATCATCTATTTGGCTCTCCGAGTAAATATGCGCGTTGTCCAGATCCGCCTGCAAGTCGTGCAACTTGTTGGGGTCGGTTTCATCCGCAAGCACTGTCGTGCGATAGAAGTCCCCGAACGCCTCGCGGATGGTGTCTGTGTCGTTGTGAAAGTCCAGCACGAAGACATCATGCTTGTTTGGATGCGCCCGGTTGAGACGCGAGAGCGTCTGCACCGCCTTAATATCTGACAGGGGCTTGTCCACATACATGGTATGCAACAATGGCTCATCGTAACCCGTCTGAAATTTGTCGGCGCAAATGAGGAATCTGTAGGGCTCTTCCTGAATCTTTACGGCAATCTTGTTGGACGGAAACCCATTGAGCGACACTTCGCTTACCCGTTGGTTCCCGTAGTCATGTTCGCCGGAGAAGGCAATGATGGCTTGATAACGGCTGTTGCGGTCATTCAAGCACTCGCGGATGGCGTGAAAATACTGGATGGCGCGCTCAACCCCGCCGGTTACCACCATTGCCCGCGCCTGTCCGCCAATTTTTGCCTGAGCAATAATCTGGTCGTGGAAATGGTCAACCATAATTTCGGCTTTGAGCCGTATGGCATGCTCATGCCCCTCAACATATCGGCGGAGTTTCTTTTGGGCCTTCTTCGCATCATACACCGGGTCGTTTATGACCGTCTTGCGGAGGTGGTAGTAACTTCTCACGGGTGTGTAATGACTGAGCACATCAAGGATGAAATTCTCCTCAATGGCCTGTTTCATCGTGTAGGTGTGGAAGGGGCGATGTTTGATTTTCCCGTCCGCCGACGGAGGGTCGGGCGCGCCGAACATTTCAAGCGTCTTATTTTTCGGCGTTGCCGTAAACGCGAAGTAACTCGCGTTTGAAAGAAACTTGCGCGATTCCATCAGGCGGTTGATCTGATCCTCGTAAGTTTCCTCTTCTTCTGTTTCCCCCGCCTCGGACAAAGCCCGGGATATGGCGGCACTGGTGCGCCCGCCCTGACTGGAGTGAGCCTCATCTATGATGATGGCAAAACGGCGGTCCCTATGCTCATTGCCTATCTCGTCCAGAATGAACGGGAACTTCTGGACGGTTGAGATAATGATATTCTTGCCGTCTTCAATGAACTTGCGCAAGTCGCCCGAGTTTTTGGCGTGTCCCACAGTGCTTCTAATCTGTGCGTACTGCCGGATAGTGCTTTGAATCTGTTGATCAAGGATGCGCCGGTCTGTAACAACGATGATGGAGTCAAAGATGTTTTTATTGTCTTTCCGGGCATCTATCAACTGATGGGCAAGCCAGGCTATTGAGTTGCTCTTGCCGCTACCCGCCGAATGCTGTATGAGGTATCTCCGTCCCGCCCCGTGCGCGATGGTGTCAGTCAGCAGGCGGCGCACCACATCAAGCTGATGGTAGCGGGGCCATATCTGGGTTCGCTTTTTCTTTCCCGTTTTCTCGTCCTTGCTCTCAAGTATCTGGGCATAGTTCTCAAGTATGCCAGTCAGGCTCTCGCGGGTTAGAACTTCGCGCCAAAGGTAATCCGTCTTTATTCCTTCCGTATTGGGCGGGTTGCCCGCACCGTCATTCCAGCCGCGATTGAAGGGCAGAAATCTTGACGCTTTGCCCTCAAGTTTTGTGCAAAAACGCACTTCGTTCTCGTCTAATGCGAAGTGCGCCGCGCAACGGCCGGGTTTGAAGAGATTCTCACGCGGGTTGCGGTCTTTTTTGTATTGCCATACCGCGTCATCCACCGTCTGTTTTGTGAGGTTGTTCTTGAGTTCAAAGGTGAACACCGGCAGGCCGTTGATGAATAGACCCAAGTCCAGCGCATGCCGGGTTTCATCTCGGCTGTATTTCAGTTGACGGGTGACGGTAAAGCGGTTTCGTTTGAAAAGTGTCTTGGCTTTCTCATTATCCGCCGAAGGTGTGCCGTAGAAGATGTCTATGTCATGCGCGCCGTGCTTCACTCCGTGGCGCAACACATCAATGGTTCCGCGTTTGTCTGTTTCGCGTTGCAGCCGCGCCAGAAAATTGCGCCGTGTCGGGCCGTCTTCGTTGAGCGCCAGAGAGTCTGCAATTTCAGGCTGGGTGGCGCGCAGAAAGGCGGAGAGTTGAACAAGATCAACACAATACTCGCGGTCATAGTCGTGTGGATTGCCGCAACTCCAGCCCGCGCCGCCGCAGTTTTCGGGGGGCTCGCCTACGGTGGCTTCTTTGGGCGGGTCGCAGGGGGCGCCGGTGAGCGCTGTGCAGATGAGGCGTTCCAGTCCGAGTTCGGAAGTGTCGGTTTTTGCCATGGCCGTGCCTCTAGCCCTGATGGTTGACCTGCCAGATGCCACACGCCTGCCTTGCCATCCATCGCTGTCGCGCGTTGACTTTGTCTCTGTTCCATTCGCTGTAATTTTCAGCCGTTTGAATAGTCAACCTGAACTGGCTACTTTCATACGCTACACGCTTGGCGGCATACTCTTTGTTGCCTATGTCTTTGTTCTTGGCGGTTTCCAGCAAAGTCATATTACCGAGCCGATACAGATACTGCTCGCCGTCAACACTGTCCATGTGTTCCCAGCCATCTTCGGGGTTCTCAGGGAAAATATGCTCCACGCTAATTTTATCGCTCTCAAATTCCGGGTCTGAATTTCCCATTTGCCGCTCCAGTTCAAACAGAATGTAGCGCACCACTCGTTTGTTGCGGTGGCTTGTTGTGTCAAGCGTTTTCTGCGCAAATATCTCCTTAAACTCGTCATCTTCCGGATACAAGGGCTTCAACGAGTTAGCAATGTCGTTGTAGGTGGTCAGTTTTTCTTCGGATATCTTTACCGCCACATTGTTATAAAGTCGCTCCTGTTCATTGGGCGGTCTGTTGCAGATCACATTGTAGCGAAACGAAAGAATGCTGATGTGGCGCAGTATGCGGCTGAAAGTGTCTCTGTCGCTCTCGCCAAAACGGTTGTATGCCGCCAGCAGCAATGGCAACGGCTGACGAACATTGAACATTTGAAGATTTTTAATGTGCCGGAAGTCCTGAGGCTGCCATGATCCGGCATCCGCGTCTCGCAAGTCGCGGTATATCCTGACATTTGTATCCAGATCTCTCAGTAGTGAAAACACTTCTCCATGGTTGCCAATGTTACTGCGAACCGTTTTGAACAGTTGCGATTGGCGGACAAGCGGGTTTTTGCTGTTCCAATAGGTGCGCATAAACTCAGGAAACTTGCCGCCGCCCAACTGTTCAACAATTCCTTCCCATTGCCTTGCCAATGCGTCCAGTTCTTTTTCATCCGTTTTCTCGCTGTTGACTACTGAAAACAGATAGTTTTTGAGCAAGTCTGTGGATGACAACTGGACGCCGCGGGCATTGAGTGTCTCAAAAACTTTGAATGCGTTGAGTTCATCCGTCACGGTTATCACCGTAAAGAAAAGTTTATCAACCACATCCTCAATAAATTGGGCGACCTGCTCCCCGCTGTCTGCGGTTTGCCTTTTGATTTGTTCCTTGAACCAGTCAAACGCCTTGCGCAAGAGATGGTTGGAGGCGTTCAGTCCGCGTTTTGGTATGTTGCCCAGAGGAACCAGATACGATTGGTAAAAGTTATCATTATGGCGATTGAGGTGAAGTTTGGATTTCGGCAACAGTGTTACAGGGTCAAGGTAGCCTATGTAACTGTTGCGCAACTGCGCGGCGCGTTGCTCATTTTTTCCGTCCGCATCCTCAAGGTCGTTCAGGTGCGAGATCGCCGCCAGCACCAGTATGCTCAATGTGGTGATGCGTTGTTGCCCGTCAATGATTTGAAATTGCTTGTCATCGGCGGACTGTAGAACCAGATATCCCATATAGTGAGACTCGCCGCTCCCCATGCGAGACTCCAATATGTCCTGCCAGAGTTCGTTCCACTCATCATGACTCCAAGAGTAGTCTCTTTGAAAAGGCGGCACGGTGTAAGTCTGGCCGTTAGCCATGAATGCCCGAAACTTCTGATTTGTGGTATTGAAACTTGCCATCTGCCATCAAGTCGCGCATCGGCGCGTCAGGAAGTTATTGTATCACAAGCCCTTGACTGATTTAACAATTTTGGAGTCGGTTACTATTCGCCGTTATCCGCCGCATCCGTATAAAAGGTGTCTTCCGGTTCCGGCGTATTGACCGCATTCTCAAGCGGGTCAATCTCAGGCAACGCTTCCGCCGCTTTGCGGACATCAAGTTTGCCTGTTGCCACATCGGTGGTGAGGCGGGTCTGGTATTCGTTTAAGAGTTCAATTTCGCGCTTGGCGCGGGTGATGGCGGCATCTGTGGCGGCGGTGGCTTTTTCAATATGCTCAACAATGGCGGTTTGTTCGTGGAGGGGAGGGAGGGCAACAGAGATATTCCGCATACGAGCCTGTGACAAATCCCACTGCCCAATTCGGACACCATCGGAGGCCTGCGTGAAGAACGCCACATAGGCTTTCGACCGGATTGCAATATTGAAGAAATCATCAAATACGCCATCAAGGTCAAAAACAAAGTATGCAGGGCTAACAATTCCATCATGGTAAGACACACCGTAAGAACCTTGCCATGCTTTCATCTTGTTCATCACGAACTGACCTGTTTTAACAACCTTGTAGTTTGTAAGGTCGTCAGGAATGAAGTTGTGGTTCTCATCTTGGTTGGAGATGTCGCGGACAATCACTCCCTTTTCGCGGACAACCGAGAGAAGTTGCAAGTCGGGTCGGTTCCGTTTTGTATGGTCTCGTAGAACAGTCCGGAGTTTTTGCACCTCCCAATGCTCTGGCACTTCCCCCAGCCACTCAATGCCGGAATCTTTCAACGAAACATAGGGGTTTAAGCCGCGAGTGACAGCGCGGCTAATGATGACCTGTTTCTGTTCGGTCAAGAGCGCAATCATTTTTTGCTTCATACTCACTAACCGTTGCACCCGCCGGTTCACATAATCCAAATAGCGCACAATGGAGGTTTGTTCGGAGAGGGGAGGGAGGGCAACAGAGATATCCCGCATACGAGCCTGTGACAAATCCCACTGCCCAGTTCGGACGCCATCTGAGGCCTGCGTGAAGAATGCCACATAGGTTTTCGACCGGATCGCAATATTGAAAAAATCATCAAATACGCCATCAAGGTCAAAGACAAAGTATGCAGGGCTAACAATTCCATCATGGTAAGACACACCGTAAGAACCTTGCCATGCTTTCATCTTGTTCATCACGAACTGACCTGTTTTAACAACCTTGTAGTTTGTAAGGTCGTCAGGAATGAAGTTGTGGTTCTCATCTTGGTTGGAGATGTCGCGGACAATCACTCCCTTTTCGCGGACAACCGAGAGAAGTTGCAAGTCGGGTCGGTTCCGTTTTGTATGGTCTCGTAGAACAGTCCGGAGTTTTTGCACCTCCCAATGCTCTGGCACTTTCCCCAACCACTCAACGCCGGAGTCCTTATAGGCCGGGTAGGGCTTGAGTGTGCTCTCCGAGCGACGCTCGCGTTTACGCATTGACTTCATGAAGAATTTCCTACGGTCTATTCTGTTGTTTCTGGCTCAATTTTCACCCGCAACGCATTGATCTGTTCCATCAGACTATGCAACATGCCACGCGTAATCCTCAATTCACCGGATGTAATTTTCCAAATCTGCGATAACAGGTTTAATTTGTCTGCAAAGCCATCGGAGACAATGCCATTATCGTGCAAGATGCAGTTGCGAACATGTCTAATATCATTCATTAACGCGCAACTTACTTGATTTTTGCGCACTGACATTGCCTCCGCGATGCTATGGCGATAGTTCTCTTCCCAAAGGCTGAATATCATAACAATAAGGGCCTTTGCATGTTCGGACTCAAATTCGCCGCCGGACACCAATCTATCAAGTAATTCGCTAATCTTGAGTTGGGCAATACACGAATGACCGGGTTGCTGTTCAGCGTTCGGAAACTGTGTGCCGACAAATAATCTATTGTCTCTGGATTTCGCCAATTCCTTAAATTTCTCATGGGCCAGATTCCTGCCGGTGACGGCGCAATAAAAGGCGATGTATTGCTTGTGGCAAGCGGTGCGAAATTCCTCAATGGTAGCAATTGCGGCGCTTACACTATCCGGCGCGGACTCGTTCGGGTGTTCCAAACCAAACCTAAACTGCCCGCCGGTCCAATACAACTCTTGACGATTTGCATTATTCGCCATTATCTCGTCTTAATGGTCGTGGAATTGCCGAGTATCTCCGCGAGGTGACCGTCCGTTTCCTGTTCCAGCGCCATAATATCGGACTTGATTTCTTCAAGCGTCCTCATCGGTTGCGGCTTGTAAAAATGGCGCGTGAAACTTATCTCGTAACCGACTTTAATGTTGCTTGCTTTATACCAAGCGTCCGGTGTATGCGGCAACACCTCGCGCCGCAAGAACGCCTCAATGCCGCCCGGCTCTTGCAAAGGAATTTGCTCGGTGTCCCGCAAGTTGGTGTCCGGTTCGTATTCAACCACTGACGGCTTGCCGTCTACTGTTGTCTCAAACAGCCCGCACAAGGGGTTGGCTTTGCCCTTCTTGTGAACCTTTTTTATAACGGGCGGAGCGTCTTCACTCCGCACACCGTCTTCCTTCAACTTTTTTATCCCCGTGGTGTTGTAGGCGCGGTCGGTGTAAATACCCTCAACGCGCAGGGGCCGCTCCACAATTACCTTCCAGTAACCAAAATCAGAGTTGTTGAATATCTTGCTGTGTTCGGTCTCTTTGAAGTCAAGGAAAGTGTCGCAGATACGCTGAATGTCGGTTTCATCCAACTCGCAATTCTTCTTGCCGAGATTTTTGCGCAACGGTTTATACCACTCAGTTGCGTCAATGAGTTGCACTTTGCCCTTGCGATGTTCGGGCTTGCGGTTGGTCAGCACCCACACATAAGTGGCGATTCCGGTGTTGTAAAACATGTTGAGCGGCAGGGCGACAATGGCCTCCAGCCAGTCGTTTTCAATGATCCATCGGCGGATGTTGCTTTCGCCTTGGTCCGCATCGCCGGTGAAGAGCGAACTGCCGTTGTGAACCTCCGCAATCCTGCTGCCCAGTTTGGTCTTCTTCTTCATTTTGCCGAGCATGTTTGCCAGAAACATCATCTGGCCATCGCTGGAACGGGTGACCAATGAATATGAGGGGTCGCCATTGTGCTCTATTACAAAGCGCGGGTCGGACATGCTTTCCTTGCCGCCCATGCGCTCCATATCAATCTTCCAACTCTTGCCGTAAGGCGGATTGGAAAGCATAAAGTCAAATTCATGGCCGGGGAAAGCATCGTTGGAGAGGGTTGAGTGCTCCGGGCCGCCGATGATATTATCCGCCGCTTCGCCGTCTCCCTTGATCAGCATGTCCGCCTTGCAAATGGCGTAAGTCTCGGCGTTGATTTCCTGACCGTAGAGATGGGTGGCTACCTCTTTGCCGTGCTCGGCGGCGATTTGCTTGAGAGTGTCTTCCGCTACCGTGAGCATGCCGCCTGTTCCGCAGGCGCCGTCATAAAGCAGGTAGGTTCCCGACCGTATTTTGTCGGCAACAGGCAGAAACATCAGTTTGGTCATCATCCTTACCGCATCGCGCGGCGTCCAGTGCTCGCCCGCCTCCTCATTGTTTTCTTCATTGAACTTGCGCACCAACTCTTCAAAGATGGATCCCATACCGTGGTTGTCCAATCCCGACGGGCTGAGGTCAATGTCAGGCGAGGTAATTTTCTCTATAAGCGCGCCGAGAATGTCGGCGCTTGACAGTTTCGGGATTTGTTTGCGGAATTCAAAGTTTCCCAGAATGTCCTGCACATTGGGAGAAAAACCTTCAAGATAGGCTTCAAAATCCGCCTTGAGTTGCTGGCGGTTCGCGCGCGCCTTAAGGTCGCGCATGGTGAATTTGGATGTGTTGTAGAAGGCTTGCTTTGCGGTCTTACGCAATGCCGCATCCTGCTCTATGACACCCGCCTTATCAAGCGACTCCTTCATTTTGAGGACATTCTGCTTGGTTGCCTCCAATACGGAGTCCAGACGGCGCAATACTGTAATGGGCAGTATTACATCCCGATACTTGCCGCGAACATAAATGTCGCGCAACACATCATCGGCGATGCCCCAGATGTAGTTGGTAATCCAGTTGATGTTGTTACGATCCATGCTTTCCAATTCGGCGGGCGGTAAGCGACCGCCGTTCGGTATTGTGTCTGAATTATAACAGCGACCGCCGCCCGTAGGGCTGAAAAACATTCTTGACATTATAGGTCAACAATGTCATTATCTCCGCCGTCTCTTTTTTAAGAGGGTTTCAAATGAAACTTCATTCACTTGGCAAAAATTGGATTTGCGCGCTGGTTTTCTTTTTCTGCGTGTCCGGCGGGGGTCCGGTCGCGGCTCTGGAAGAGGGGGCTTCTCCCTCCCTGTTTGCCGCCGCCGGTCTGACGGGTATTGAGTTTGAATCTTATGCGGGCTGGGAGTCAAGATACGCCGCCGAGGGGCGGGACGACCTTCCCGAAAGCGGTGTCTATGTGTCCGGGGTGTCGGTGGGCTACAGGGGCTTTTCCGCCGCCTTTGATTTTATCGGCGGAGACAGAACCGGCTACGGCGAGATGAACTACGGAATCGGATACGGGGGCGAGTATCAGGGCGTTGAGTTTGGAGTCGGCTACACGCGGCTTGAGTTTCATGACGTTTCCGGCGAAAGCGTCCCCGGCGACAACGAATGGAGCGCGGAGGCCTCTTACGGCGGGTTCGGCTTTGTTTCCCCGTCTTTCGGGTTTGTCTATGCGGACAACAGGGAAAGGTCGGGGTCTTTTGCGGAACTCAAACTTGCGGCGGCTCTTCCCGTGAGAGGGGATGCGGTGAGTGTGTCGCCTTATCTCTCGCAGTCGTTTGATTTCGGCTACAGGACAAAGGAAAATGACGGGCTCAACAACTTTCAGATTGGTGTTGAGGTCGGGCTTGAGGTCAAAGAAGGGGTTTCCCTTTCCGGACACCTGAGCCACAGTTTCAAGCAAAAGGATGTCAAAGAGGAATTAAAGGCGGACGGGGAAGTAAAAGCCGCCGGCACATGGGGAGGGGTTTCCCTCTCTTTCTCATTCTAAACAAAAGGAGGAAAAACAGATGAGATTTGCGATTTTATTTTTTGCGGGCGTCGTTGCCGTGTCCGCTCCCGCCTCGGCGGACAAGGGGCAGGAGAACTATGAACTTGTCTCCGCAATGGGAAGCCTTCAATACTTTCTGCACAAAACCGGCCTCGCTTTGAGGAGCGCCAACTACCGGCTTGCCTCGTTTTATCTGCACGAGATAGAGGAGGTTCTGGAAGAGATAGGGAAGGTTGAGTCCTATGACGGCCACCCTGTCGGTAAAATGTCCGGAGAGGCGACGGCGGAAGTCCTTGAAGCTTTGGAGAGGGCGGTCAAAGATGAGAAACGGGGCGCGTCCCGCCGCGCATATTCAGACATGATCAAGGCGTGCAACACTTGCCACACGGCGACCGACCACGGCTTTATTAAAGTGCGGGACAGGAGCGGGCGCAACCCCTTTATGCAGTCATTCGGTAAGTAGCGCGCCGCTTATCTCAAGCGTCCGCCCGCTGTCGCCGGACGCCCTGAGGCGGACTGTTACCGGGTTTTCAACCAGCCCCGGCGGCAGGTTTTCCGCCCACTCAATCACGGCTATTCCCTCTCCCGACAGTATCTCCTCAAAGCCGAGGCCGCCGAACTCTCCGGCGGACGGGTTTCTGTAAAGGTCAAAGTGAAAGAGCGGCGTTCCTTCGGTTGTTTCATAGCGGTTCATTATCACAAACGTGGGGCTGGAAACGACTTCATCAACACCGAGTCCCCGCGCTATTCCCCTTGCCAGAACGGTTTTGCCCGCGCCGAGGCCGCCGTAAAGCAGAACCGTGCTTCCGGATTTCAGTTGCGTGGCAAGCCTCCGCCCGACCTGTTCGGTTTCCCGCTCGCTTGATGTTGTGATTGTGGTTTGTCCGCTCAAATGACCGTGAAAAACCGCTTCTCCGGCGGGTTTTTGATTTGCATAAAAGCCGCGGGCAGGGCGGCGCAAACCTCTCCCGCCCGGACGGCCATTCCCCCGGTTTTCTCCGCGCACGTGTCCCCCGCGAGGCCGTGGGCAAACACTCCGAGAACACAGGCATCCTGCGGCGGGTAGCCCTGGGCGAGCAGCCCGCCGATGACTCCCGCAAGCACGTCTCCCATGCCGCCCGAAGCCATTGCGGGGTTGCCCGTGGGGTTGATAAACACCTTCCCCTCAGGCGTTGCCGTAACGGTTCTCGCCCCCTTGAGCACAACAAACGTTCCCGTTTCCCGCGCAAAATCACGCGCCGCACCGATTCTGTCCGCCTGAATCTGCGCGGTGGTTTTGCCGCAAAGCCGCGCCATTTCCGCAGGGTGGGGCGTGAGAACGACTCCCGCAGCCTGTTTTTTGATGTCGGGATTTTGCGCGATGATGTTAAGCCCGTCCGCATCTATGACGGCGGGCATTTTGCGCCCCGCAAGTATCCGCCTGAGGAATCCGGCGGTCTCCTCCGAGGCCGATATGCCCGGCCCCGTAACAAGCGCGTTTTTGCCGTCCATTATTTCAAGCGCCCTGTCGGCTGAGCATTCTCCGAAATGGCCGCCGGTGTCCGCCAGCGGCTCGGTCATTGCTTCGGCGGTTTTCTGCTCCGCAACGCCGTGTATGGACTGCGGAACTCCGAGGGTTACGAGGCCGGAGCCCGCGCGAACCGCCGCATCCGTTGCAAGAATTGCCGCGCCCGATTTTCCCACGCCGCCCGCAAGAATGAGGGTGTGGCCGTAAGTCCCTTTGTGCGAATCCGCCGGGCGCGAGCGCAGGAGTTCCGCGCAGGTTTCATAAGTGGCAATCTCGCAGTTGATCTTTTCTTCCAGATGCCGGGGGGTTGTAATTCCGGCGACAAAAATCTCTCCGGCATATTCCGCTCCCGGATAAATCGCCGTTCCGATCTTCGGCATAACAAAGGTTACGGTCGCGTCCGCCCGGACGGCGGCGCCGGGCACGGCTCCGGTGTTTGAGTGGACGCCCGAAGGAATGTCCACGGACAGGCATCCCGCGTCCGCATTGTTGATGAACTCAATCAGCCGCGCGTCCGCCTCTCTCACCTCTCCCTGCGCGCCCGTTCCGAGAAGGGCGTCAACAATCAGGTCGCACGGGGCGATTTTTGACGGGTCTCCCGCGAGTTCGGTTACGGTGATGCCGCTACCGGCGGCGGCGCGGAGGTTCTCAAGCGGCCTTCCCGTGTATGCGGATTTTTCCTTCGCCGTGTAAACGGTTACGTCTTTGCCCTTTGCCGCAAGGTGGCGCGCCGCCACAAAGCCGTCTCCGCCGTTGTTGCCCCCTCCGCACACCACGGCGATATGTTGCGCGCGGGGAAACTTCCTCATTGCGGCAACGCAGACCGCCCGTCCGGCGTTTTCCATCAGAACGCTTTCCGAGATTCCGTGCTCCTCAACCGAGGCGCGGTCTATCTCCCGTATTTCTTCCCTTGTGGCAACCTTCATACGCTTAATTTAACAGGCGCGTCCGCCGAACCGCAAACGGCGGCATCCGCCTTATAATGCTTGAAACGGCTTTCCCCGCGTGATATTTTAACCTAATGCTTTCACTCAAAGACGGCGCGGCGGGCATAGCCAAGTATGCCTCTTCCAGATTTTCCGGCTCTCCCGTATTGGCAAACCTTGAGGTTACCAAGCTTTGCAACGCCACTTGTGATTTTTGCGACTACTGGCAGACGCGCCATGAGGAGCGCCTCAGCGACTACCGCCCCGTCATCAAAAAGATCAACCCGCTTGTTACGGTTGTAACCGGCGGCGAGCCTATGCTCAGAAAAGACCTGCCGGACATCTTTTCCCAGATAAAGGAGTGTTCCGGTTACATATTTACCTCAATGGTTACCAAGGGCGACCTGCTTGACATCGGCAAGGCGCGGGAACTTTTTGACTCCGGCATGGACCAGTTGGCCGTCTCCCTTGATTTTCCGGGCGAGAGGCATGACGAATACAGGGGAATCAAGGGGCTTTGGAAGCACATCTCCGAGATAATGCCCGCGCTGGCGAAGGAGTTTCCGAAGAAAAGTGTCATCGTGAACACGGTCATAATGGACGACAACCTGGATGAAGTTCCGGTAATAGCGGACACGGCGAGGGAGTGGGGCATAGGCATATCTTTCAGTTCGTATTCCGTGATGAAGACCAATAATGAGTCTCATTTTGTTGACCCCGCCCACATGGGGCGAGTGAGCGGCCTCATTGACGATTTGATTGAGAAAAGGCGCAAGTGGAAGGGGACGATTCTTTCAAGCGAGTATTACCTGCGGGAGATTCCGCCGTATTTTGAGCGCGGTGGCGTGCCGCAGTGCACGGCGGGGATAGAGCATTTGCAGGTTACACCGAGCGGGCATATCAAGAGGTGCAGTGAGATGCCTGTTGTGGCGCATTGGTCGGAATTCAAACCGGGGATGTTTCAGCCCACAAAATGTGAGGCGTGCTGGTTCAGTTGCCGGGGCGAAACGCAGGCGCCACCCTCAATCAAGCGGGCGCTTGAGTATATGGGTGTGTGGGTTTGAGGGATTGGGCGGGTTTCGTTTCCGCTATATAGGTATGTCTATGTCAGTTGCGTTTGTCATGACAGCCACAGTATAAGTTGCTTTCTTATCCGGTGTCAAAGAACAGTCAGACAAATGGAAATCGTTCAATCACTTGTTGGCTTAATCACTCTCCCCGCGATTGCATGGCTGGTAAGTGAAAACCGCCGCGTTTTTCCGTGGCGGATAGCCGCCTTCGGGTTGCTTGCCCAGTTGGCGGTTGCCTTTGTCCTTCTCGGTTCCGATACTGCAAAAGGGCTGTTTTTCAGTTTGAATCATGTCGCCGGGGGGCTTCAAGAGGCGACCGCTGCCGGAGCCGGTTTTGTGTTCGGCTATTTGGGCGGGGGGCCGCTTCCGTTTGAGGAGACACGCGCCGGGGTTTCTTTCATTCTCGCCTTTCAATCCCTGCCGATTATTTTTGTCATCTCCGCCCTGTCCGCATTACTGTGGCACTGGCGGATTCTGCCCGCCGTTATAAGGCTTTTTTCCTCCGTGCTGAAACGCCTCTTTCACCTGAACGGGGCAACGGGGCTTGCGTCCGCCGCAAACATCTTTGTCGGGATGGTGGAGGCGCCGCTTTTGATAAGGCCCGTTTTTGCCTCGCTTTCCCGCGCCGACATTTTTCTGCTTATGACTTGCGGAATGGCAACCATAGCGGGAACGGTTCTGTTTCTTTACGCCTCTATTGTGTCTCCCGTTCTGCCAGACGCTCTCGGTCATCTGCTGATTGCTTCGGTGATTTCCGTTCCCGCCGCAGTTGCGATTTCCCGTATTATGATTCCCGCGCAAACGGGTGGCGGGGGTCCTGATGCGGCGGAGGCGGAGGCGCCCGGATATTCATCAGGCATGGAGGCAATCGCACGCGGCGCCCAGCAAGGGATTTCGTTGTATTTGACGGTTGTGGCGATTTTGATTGTGTTTGTGGCTCTTGTTCACATAGCCAACTCGCTTCTGGCTTTTCTTCCCGTTGAGGGAGGGGTTACATTGCAAGGGATTTTGGGTTTTGTGTTCCATCCTCTGGTTTGGCTGACAGGGATTCCGTGGAACGAGGCGCAAGCGGCGGGGTCGCTGATGGGTATAAAGACCGTGCTTAATGAGTTTGTCGCCTATCTTGAGTTTGCGGGGGAGGGTGGCGAGGCATTGAGCGGGCGCAGCAAACTGATAATGCTTTACGCGATGAGCGGGTTTGCCAATTTCGGCAGTGTCGGCATTATGGTGGGAGGTTTTTCCGTTCTCGCGCCCGAAAGGCGCGGGGAGATTGCCTCGCTGGGAATGCTGTCTCTGGTTTCAGGAACGCTGGCAACCTGTATGACGGGGGCTGTTGTGGGGCTTGTGGGGTGAGGGGGAAAACCGCAACTCCTTGACACGGAAAAGGGTAGAAGCCATAATGAGTGGTGTCTGATTTGAAAACAGACATGCTGAGGGAAATTGAAAGATGGCTAAAGCAATAGATGACCCGTTCTTTGACCCGTTTGCAGACTTTGCAGTTTCGGGCAGAGGTAGCATTGAAGGGTTGAAAGAATGGCTGAGAAAGCCGGAAACAAACGCGCATTACATAGGGATACGTCTGTGTCAGGCGGTAACGGTCGGCAATGCTGAAGCAATAAAAGTATTGTTGGAAGACGGGCGTTTTGATGTGAATGCGTCACAAGACAAAGACGGCAATACTTTCCTTATGTATGTGGTGGGGGTGGATGTAAATCCAAACGGTAACAATGACGGTGATTTTGACCGTCATGCTGAAGCGATAGGGGCATTGGTGGAAAATGGGGCGAGGGTGGAAGTAAAGAATAATCTTGGTCAGATGGCTCTTGAGATATGGCGGGAGAAACAGCGGGAAAACCACCCGCACTTTTCACAAATTTCATCCCTGCTTAACCCGAAGCGACTGGATTCCGTGTCAACCCCGCAATGACGGATTCTAACGGTTGACAAAAAAGGCGGTTCTTTCAGGAACCGCTTTTGTGTGTGCGATTGGAAAGATCCAAAGTTTCCGCAGGGCGGGAAGGTTCTTCCTGCCCTTGCTCCGGATGCAATGGCTCAAGGAAAGTTATCGCCTTGTAGTGATCATCCAGATTGATAAAAACGCCTTTGTCTTCCACCCACTTTCGCATTCTTTGGTTGCAGGAACTGCTCCAAGACATAATTTCTATCTGCCATCCGCGCTTGTGCAGGCGCTCCACTGTGGAGTGAAAACCAACGCCGTCATCAAATCCTTTTCCATCTCCGGTAAGCAACACTACTGTGCCGGGGTTCTCGTTATTATCAAAGCCGTCTTCAAGCATTTGTAACTGCAACACTCTATCCGGCACTTCCTGCTCACCCATGCCCGCCCCTCCGCGGTCAAACAGGCGGACTTCCACTCCCTGCATTTCTAATTTGTTCCAAAGTGTCTTTATTTCCGGTGGCACTGAACCGGCGGCCACTGCCTTTGCTACAGGGCGGTCTGCGTGTGCCAGCCGCAACATGTTTTTGATATAAACGCGCACACGAAAGCGTGCATACGGCCCTTCCTTCCGCTCCTCGGCGAGGTCTTGCGCTCCAATAAAGATATTGGAGGTGTCCCAGTAAATGAAAACCCTGTTTTTGTCGTTGCTCATGAGATTGTGCCTATATTAAGACCCGCCGAATAGTAAACCCCGCAAGGTGTGGTGTCAACTTGTCGGGGTGAGGAAGGAACGGCGACTTTCCCGCATGTTTGACACCTTTCAATAAGGGTGGGATTATAAAGACCGACTGCGCGAGGTTTTGCGCCATTATAGCAATTGGAAGAAGAAAGTCTGATGAGTGAACCGCACAAAAAAGAAGAAATCAATTGGACAAAAAATCGTGTTGGCCCGCCTTATACGGCCTTAACTTTGGATACGTGTATCTACCAGAAACACGGTTTTAGATTTGATAGTGGTTTGTTGGAGAAGTTGGGAGGCCAATCAATCCAAATAGTCACTCCAGAGATAGTATCTAATGAAGTTCAAAGGCATCTGAGTGAAATAGAAAACAAAGCATCTAGAGATCTTAAATCATCCATAGATAAATTTAAGGACACATATTTTCTTCAAGAAAGCCAGACTGCCCAACTTGATGGTGTCAAGGGGCTTGTGGAAAAAGTCATTCCTCATAGGAAATTTAAGATATTTGTTACCCTTCTTAGAAACCACTTGTTTCTGAATTCAAAGTTTTGCTCCGTGGAACGCCTTGTTGATGGGTATTTCAGAGAAATCCCTCCATTCATTGGCCCGAGGAAAAAGAATGAATTTCCTGATGCTGTAGCCTTGCTTTCTCTTGAGGGGTGGGCAAAACAAAACAATAAGAAAGTCCTTGCTGTTTCTAATGACAAAGGATGGTTATCTTTTTCAGAGCAGTCCGATCATATAGATGTC
>JAPOUR010000049.1 GCA_026708565.1 Candidatus Dadabacteria bacterium | reverse complement strand
CGCCGTTTTTCCCCGGTTACCGTCCGCAGTTTTACTTCAGGACGACGGATGTTACAGGTTCGGTGAAGTTACCCGAAGGGGTGGAGATGGTGATGCCGGGCGACAATGTGAACATGGAGGTGGAGTTGATAGCGCCGGTGGCGATGGATGAGCAGTTGCGTTTTGCAATCCGCGAGGGCGGCAAGACGGTGGGCGCGGGTGTCGTTACGGGAATTATTGAGTAGTTAGGGCAGTAGCTCAATTTGGCAGAGCAGCGGTCTCCAAAACCGTCGGTTGGGGGTTCGAGTCCCTCCTGCCCTGTTGATGAGATGGTCCTGAAAGGCGGATGAAAAGTTGGGCGGTTACGTGAGAAAAGCGGTTCAGTATTTTAAGGATGTTGAGGGCGAGTTCTGGAAGATCTCGTGGCCTAATCGTGAAAGCACCGTGAAGTCAACTGCGATTGTGCTTCTGGTGTCAGTTCTTTTTACTGTTGTGATTGCGGTCGCGGACTATGTGTTCTCCAACCTGATTCGCCTGATACTGGTGTAGCTTTTGAGCAACGGGAAAAAGGATGGCGTCAAACGAAAAGAAATGGTATGTGGTGCAGGTTACCACAGGGTATGAGAAAAAAGTGAAGGACTTTATAGAAAGCAAAGTGAAGGCTCATGGCAATAAAGTGCCGGTGGGCGAGGTTTTGCTCCCGGTTGAAACCCTTGTTGAGGCAAAGAAGGGAGGGAAGAAGAAAACCTCTGAAAAGATGTTCTTCCCCGGCTATGTGCTTGTGAACATGGAGATGAACGAGCAAACATGGCACTTTATACGGGACGTGCCCCGGGTAAACGGTTTTGTGGGTGAAGATATGGGCGCCGGAAGGGTAAACCCGTCATCCATAACCGCGATAAACGAAGAAGAGGTAAAAAGCCTCAAGAGCCAGATTCAGAAGGGAACCCTCAAACCCAAGGTCAGTGTCTCCTTTGACACGGGGGAGACAGTCAAGGTGGTGGAGGGGCCGTTTGTCAATCTTTCCGGGGTGATTCAGGAAATCAACATAGAGAAGGAAAAAGTTCTCGTTTCCGTAAGCATACTTGGCAGGGCGACCTCCATAGAACTGGACTTTAACCAAGTGGAGCAAATGTAGTATGAAGGGAGCAAAGGAAATAGACGGCTACCTGAAGTTGCTGGTTCCGGCGGGCAAGGCGGCGCCTTCGCCCCAGATAAGCCCCGCGCTTGGACAGAAGGGCATCAACATAATGGAGTTCTGTAAAGCCTTTAATGCTGAAACATCAGAGAAAGAGGGGCTGCTTCCGGTTGTAATAACAGTTTACAAAGACAAGAGCTTCTCACTTGAGATAAAAGCCCCGCCGGTTTCGTATTTTCTCAAGAAGGCGGCGAAAATACAGAAGGGTTCGTCCAATGTTCCCAGAGTGAAAGTCGGCAAGGTGAGTATGAAACAGATTGACGAGATAGCGGAGAAGAAGATGCAGGACCTCAACGCCAACGACCTCAAAGCGGCGCGAAACATAATCATCGGTAGCGCGATGAGCATGGGGATTGATGTGGAGTAAACCCGGTGGCAACAAGAGGAAAAAGATACAGGGGGCTTTACGAAAAGATTGAAAAAAGCTCCTCAAGCAGTGTTGACGAGGCGGTGGAGATTATAAAGCAAACGCGCTCGGCAAAGTTTGACGAATCAGTGGACATAGCTGTCAAACTGGGTATTGACCCCAAACAGGCGGACCAGCAGATAAGAGGGTCGCTTGTTTTGCCTCACGGCACAGGCAAAGACCTCAGGGTTCTGGTGTTTGCCAAGGATGAAAAAGCCGCCGAAGCAAAAGAGGCGGGAGCGGACTATGCGGGCTTTCAGGATATGCTTGACAAGATAGAAAATGAACACTGGCTTGAGTTTGACGTCGCCATAGCAACGCCGGACGTGATGGCCGAAGTGGGAAAACTTGGGAAATTTCTTGGCCCCCGGGGGCTTATGCCGGCTCCGAAAATGGGAACGGTAACAAACGATGTGGCCAAAGTGGTGAAAGAGTCAAAAAGCGGAAGAGTTGAGATCAAAAACGACAAAGGCAGCGTTATTCATGCCCAGGTCGGCAGGAGTTCCTTTGACGCCCAGAAGATAAGGGAGAACATGGTGTTTGTTCTCTCGTGGCTCCGCAAAATGAAACCGCAGTCTTCAAAAGGGGATTTTTTCAGAAAGGTGAGCGTGTCAAACACAATGGGCCCCTCGGTAAACATTGACCTTTCAAGCGTCAGGGAAGCGGTTAAGGGTTTTGAGGGCGGAATGTAAGGCAATGCAGAGCAGAGAGGAAAAAGAGAAAATAATAAATGAGATGGTCGGCATCTTTGGCGGGCAGGTCTCAGTTCTTGTCATTGAATACAGAGGGCTTGATGTGAAGACCATGCAAGAGGTCAGAAAAGAAGTCAGAGACACCAGCGCCGAGTTGCGAATCATCAAAAACAAGCTCCTGCTCAAGGCGTGTAAAGGAACGGAGATTGAGAAGATAAAAGATCTTTTCAGCGGGCCCACGGCGATTGCGATATGCGGGCAGGAGGCTCCGGCGACCGCGAAGGTGTTTGTGCAGGCGCGTAAAAAGTTTGAAAACATGCTCATCAAAGGGGGAATCGTTGACGGGCAGGTGTGCGATGCGGCGGAAATTGAGAAGATATCAAAACTGCCTTCCAGACAGGCGCTCGTCTCAATGTTCGCTTCCACTCTTGCGACCCCGCTTTCAAACTTTGCAAATATGCTAAATCAGGTAAACTCTAAGTTCCTATACGCTCTTGAGGCTTTGAAACAGACAAAGGGCGGAGAGTTGTCGCCTGAGGGCGCGGCGGAGGAAACCCCTTCGGGCGGTGAAGAAGAAAAGTCGGCGGCGGAGTCCCCGGCGGAAGAGGTGGCGGAAGACAAGTCTCCCGCAAGCGAGACAGAGGAAAAAGAACAGTCTTCGGACAACGAAAATCCAAAGGAGGAAAACAGCGATGGCTGATTTAACAAGACAAGAGGTGCTTACCTACCTTGAAAAGGCGAGCATGATGGAGATCTCCGAACTAATCAAGGAAATAGAGGAGAAGTTTGACATTAAAGCGGCTCCTCAGGTTGCCATGGCGGCCGCCCCTGCGGCAGGCGCTCAGGGAGGAGAGGAAGCCGCCGGTGGCGCGGAGAAAACCGAGTTCGGCGTTACCCTCAAGGAAGCGGGCGCAAACAAAATTCAGGTTATCAAAGTTGTCAGAGAAGTGACTTCCCTCGGGCTTAAAGAGTCCAAAGAACTTGTTGAGGGCGCTCCGAAACTTATCAAGGAAGGCCTGAAGAAAGACGAAGCTGAAGAGGCAAAGAAGAAGTTTGAAGAGGCCGGTGCCACGGTTGAGATTGGCTGACTTGTTGCGCGGTGATGTTTTATTCGCAACTTGCGGCTTGCCGTGTCCGCCGCTTATCGCAGTGCGCGCGGGAGTGTCGCACAGGGTGACTGTATATTGAGTTTTCAGACTGTTGACAACACAAAAAAGAGAAAGACCTTCTCTAAAATTCCGCCCATTCTGGACATTCCGAATCTTCTGAATGTTCAGACGGAATCCTATAAACGGTTTCTTCAGGAAGATGTTCCGCCGGAGAAGAGGGCCGCAAGAGACAACCACGGCCTTCAAGCCGTGTTCAGCGCCATATTCCCCATAGAGAACTACGGAGAGAGAACCTCCCTTGAATTTGTTCACTACAGTCTGGGGCAGCGCATTGTTGATGAAGACGGCAAACCCGTAAAAGACGGCAACGGACATGAGATATATGACCGGCAACCAAAGTTTGACGAGACGGAGTGCAGGCTCAAGGGCTACGATTATACGGTTTCCCTGTATGTGACCCTGCGCCTCATAGTGTGGGAAGAGGAGGACGGAAACGAAATAAGGGACATTGCGGAGCAGGATGTCTACTTCGGTGAGATTCCCAAGATGACGGATAACGGTTCGTTCATTATAGGGGGAGCCGAAAGGGTTATTGTAAATCAGATACACCGTTCTCCGGGAGTGCTTTTTGACGGACCCAATACGGGAGACCAGTCTCACTCTTCTGCAAAAGAGTCCGCCGTGGCAAAAATTATTCCTCAAGACGGGCGGTGGCTGGATTTTGACTTTGATTCAAAGAACTTTCTTAACGTCCGAATTGACCGCAGGAAAAGGTTTCTGGCCACTCTGTTTTTGAAGGCTCTCGGCTATACGGAAAGAGACATTCTCAATCTTTTCTACAAAATTGAGACCGTCATCTTTGATAAAGACGGCGGCGGTATTTCAAAGAAGATAAATCCCGAAACAATAATCTATCAAAAGAGCTCAGCCGACATTAAAAAAGGCTCTGACATTGTGGTTAAAAAAGGAAGGAAGTTCACCGCGCGGACGGTGGAAAAACTGGCGAGCCTCAAGATAGATGCTGTTCCGCTGGAAAGCGATGATGACATCATCGGCAAAGTATGCGCCGAAACCGTCATAAATAGTAGTAGCGGAGAAGTTATTGCCGTCTTCGGGGAGACAATTACGGAAAAAACCATTCAGGATTTGAGGGACAACTCCGCGGACTCAATATCTTTCTACTATATGGATGACATCTCCGTTTCCTCATCGGTTGCGGGAACCCTTCTTGAAGAAAAGAGGGTCTACGGAACCCTGATAAACAACACCTTTGACATGATAATCAAACAGGGAAAAGCAAAAAAGAGCGACCTCCTCAAACCTTTGTCCGACCTGCCGAAAGACAAAGTTTCAGAAAATGAAGACCATTTTGTAGTGGAAGATTTGACCGATAATGATGTGGAAAGTCTCAGAAGCGGTTTTGAGAAAATAGGAGCGGAAACCGAAACCTTCTGCCACGGGGCGATTACAGAAATATACAGAAAGTTCCGACCAACCGACCCGCCCAGCAGAGAGGCCGCAAGAACATTCTTTACGGACATGTTCTTTAACTCCTCAAAATACAGGCTCTCGCAAGTCGGAAGGAAAAAACTCAACTATAAACTCAAACACAATGTGGATGAAGGCATTCTTGTGCTTACCAGAGAAGACATCATACAGGCGCTCACATACCTTCTGGAACTCAAAGGCGGGCAAAGATCGGCGGACGACATTGATCATCTGGGTAACCGCAGAGTAAAGACGGTTGGAGAACTTATAGAGGAAACTTTCTACAGCGGCCTTGAGCGGTTCGCGCGCTCGGTCAGAGAAAGAATCGGCTACCAGAGCATTGAGAACAAAATGCCCAGAGAGATTGTTGTTCCCAAAGTGGTTGACACCATAGTGAAAGACTTTTTCAAAACCGGCCAGCTTTCCCAGTTTATGGACCAGACCAACCCGCTTTCTGAAATTACGCACAAGAGGCGGCTCAGCGCTCTGGGCCCCAAGGGGCTGACGAGAGAAAGAGCCGGTTTCGCGGTCAGGGATGTCCACTCTTCACACTACGGGCGCATCTGCCCGGTTGAGACTCCCGAGGGGCCGAACATCGGTCTTATTTCAAGCATAAGCACCTATGCGGAGATAGACAGTTACGGCTTTATCAGAGCCCCTTACAGGGTGGTGGAAAATGGAAGAGTAACCAATCAAATAGTAAGAATGAGCGCCCTTGAGGAGGAAGAGAAAGACATAGTGATTGCCCAGGCGAATGCCCCTCTCAATGAAAAAGGGGAGTTTGTTCTTGACTTCGTTTCATCCCGCTCCGAGGGCGAGATAAAAATGGTGGAAAAAGACAGGGTAACGCATATGGATGTTTCTCCCTCGCAGTTGGTTTCCATATCCGCGTCTCTGATACCGTTCCTTGAGCATGATGACGCCAACAGGGCGCTTATGGGTTCAAACATGCAGAGGCAGGCCGCCCCGCTTATAAGGGCTGTACCCCCGCTTGTGGGAACGGGCCTTGAGGCGTCTGTCGCCAGAGACTCGGGCGTGGCGGTAATCGCCGGGGCCGACGGCGAGGTCATCCATTCGGACGCCGAAGTTATTGTGGTGAAAAATAATAAATCGGTCGCCAAATCAGACAAGTCTTCCAACCTCGGCGTTGACGTATACAAAATGATAAAGTTCCGTAAATCCAATCAGGGAACCTGCTGGAATCAGACTCCGATAGTTTCAAAGGGACAGAAAGTCAAAAAAGGTCAGGTCATAGCGGACGGCCCCTCAACCAAAAACGGGGAACTTGCGCTCGGACAGAATGTGGTGGTGGCGTTCATGCCGTGGGGCGGATACAACTTTGAAGATGCCATTCTTATTAGTGAGAGGGTTGTAAAGGACAATGTGTTCACCTCGGTTCACATAGAAGAATTTGAATGTCAGGCGAGGGAAACCAAACTCGGAAGGGAAGAAATAACGCGCGACATTCCCAATGTGGGCGAAGACGCGCTCAGAAATCTGGATGAAAGCGGAATAATACGGGTCGGCGCCACGGTGAATATGGGCGACATACTGGTAGGGAAAATATCACCCAAGGGGGAAATGCAACTCTCACAGGAAGAAAAACTTCTGCGCGCCATATTCGGGGACAAGGCAAGAGACGTAAAGGACACATCTCTCAAAAGCCATTCTTCAATAGCGGGCACGGTCATAGACGTGAAGGTTCTCACCTCGCGCTCCGTGGAAGAGAAAAGCGCGAGGGCGAAAGAGATTGAAATAAAAGAAATAGAGAAAATAAAGAGGGAGATGCAATACGAGTCTGACATTCTGGAACATAGCGCGCGCGAGGACATAGCATCACTCCTGAAGGGCAAAAAGGCGGTTGCGGACATTGTGAAGAAGGGTGAAAAAATCATACCAAAGGGCGACCCCTTCACGGCTGAATCTCTCCGGCAACTTGCCCTTGATGACATCAAAGAGATAAAAGCGGAAGAGGCGGGTCTAAAGAAACGCATTGAAGAGATAGTGGCCTCCGCGAAGAAAGAAGTGGAAGACCTCCGGCTGAAATACGAGGATAAGAAGAGAAAACTTGAGCAGAAGGATGATCTTCCTCCGAGCGTGCTGAAAACTGTCAAGGTGTATGTGGCTGTCAAGATGAACCTTCAGGTTGGAGACAAGATGGCGGGCAGGCACGGAAACAAAGGCGTCATATCAAAAATCCTTCCGCAGGAGGATATGCCCTACATGGAGGACGGAACTCCGGTTGACATGGTTCTCAACCCGCTCGGCGTGCCTTCAAGAATGAATGTGGGACAGGTTCTGGAGACTCATCTGGGTCTTGCGAGCAAAGAGATAGGCAGGCAGTTGAACGAATACATTGAGGAAAACTATGGCGCGGACGCGATAAAGAGCAAACTGAAAAAGGTTTACGGAGGAAGGGGAAAAGACGCCTCTTTTATAGACAAGTTGACCGAAGAACAATCCCGTAATTTTATCGCCTCTCTGAAGGAGGGAATTCCGGTGGCTTCCCCGGTTTTTGACGGCGCCAATGAGGATGAAATAAAAGAGTTTATGGAACTGGCGGGGCTGGACGATGACGGGAAAACTATTTTGTTTGACGGCCTCACGGGCGAGCCTTTTGACCAGAAAGTGACTGTCGGGGTCATGTATATGCTTAAACTCCATCACCTTGTTGAGGAGAAGATACACGCGCGCTCAATAGGGCCTTACTCTCTTGTAACTCAACAGCCGCTCGGCGGAAAGGCGCATTTCGGCGGGCAGAGGCTTGGGGAAATGGAAGTGTGGGCGCTTGAGGCATACGGGGCGGCTCACACGCTTCAGGAGTTTCTCACTGTTAAATCAGATGATGTGAACGGCAGGACAAAGATGTTTGCGTCAATCGTTGAGGGCAAAATGTCGCTTGAGCCGGGGCTTCCGGAGTCCTTCAATGTTCTCAGAAAGGAACTTCAGTCACTTGGGTTGCAAATAGATTTAACCTCCGATGAAAGCGGAGAGGATAGCGCTTTGGGCGCAGCCGGATAAGGCGGGGAAAACAATGGATTTTGAAGACATCATAACAAGCAAGTCCGAAGACAATTACTCGGGAGTCCAGATATCAATAGCGTCACCCGATGCCATACGGTCTTGGTCTCACGGAGAGGTGAAAAAGCCCGAGACTATTAACTACCGGACATTCAAACCTGAAAAGAACGGGTTGTTCTGCCCCAAAATTTTTGGTCCGGTGAAAGACTACGAGTGCGCGTGCGGAAAATACAAGCGGCTCAAACACAGGGGCATCGTGTGCGAGAAGTGCGGCGTTGAGGTTACCACCTCAAAACTCCGCAGGGAAAGAATGGCGCACATAGACCTCGCCTCGCCGGTTGTTCACATCTGGTTTTTGCGTAGCACCCCCAGCCGCATCGGGATGATTCTTGATATGAGTCTCAGAGACCTTGACAGGGTTCTCTACTACGAGTCTCACGTGGTTATCAACCCCGGCAAGTCTTCCCTGAAGATGGGTATGACACTCACGGACGAGGAACTTTCCAAACTGAGGGAGGCCGAATACACGATTTCCTCGCTTACCCCCGTGCCGGATGACATACTTTCCGGGATTGAAACTCAGGAGGACGGGGAGCGTCTTGCGGGGATGTTGATGAGTTATGAGCAGATGTCTCTGGTTAAAGACTACTGGTATAAGATGCTGGTTCCCGCCGAAGTGTCGGCAAAGTTCTCCCTGCAAGGCGTTATGGCGGGCAAAACCGGTGTCGCCGAGCATGAGATAAAGCGCGCCGTTTACAACTTTCTTACCGCCAGAAGGAACTTTCAAAAACATCAATCCGCTTACGAGGCGCAAGTTGCGCAGTCTGCCGACACCGATTCCGCAAACAAAGTTAAAAAGGCCGAAGGGACTCTTGCCGCCGCAAAGGAGCGGTTTGAAAGCCGGTTCTCAGGAGCGTATAAGGATTTGGGTCTTCAGCAGATGCCCGAAAGCAACAAGAAAATACAAGATGCCTTCAATGCCGTCTCTGACCCCGGTGAAAAGGTTCGCGTAGCGCGAGACGCTCTTCTGAAAGGAAAAGAGCATGCGGATATGCGCAGAGAGTGGAAGCAGCTGGCGGCCGAACTCAAGAAGGCGCAGGCACAGAGCGAGGAAGTCCCGCCGCATCTTCAGGGGGAATACAAAAAGTTTGACGGCGCGCGCGAGGAATTGAAAAAAGCCGGTGATGAACTTGCCAAAAGGGTCAAAAACTCCACCTTCAGGACGGATGAAACGGAAACCCTCTTAAAGGCGGACGAAAGTTTTTCAACGGACTACACCTACGGAATGGGAGCGGAGGCCGTTTATGAAATGCTGAAGAGCATTGATTTGAACGCGCTCTCGGAAGAACTTAAAACTGAAATGCAGGAGTCGGCATCTCCTCTCAAGAAAGCAAAAATAGCGAAGAGGCGCAAGATATGCGAAGCGTTCCGCAAATCAAAAAACCGCCCGGAGTGGATGGTGCTTACAACCATTCCCGTTCTGCCGCCGGACTTGCGGCCGCTTGTTCCGCACGGGGGGCGTTTCGCCACTTCGGACTTGAATGTTCTCTACAGAAGAATTATCAACAGAAACAACAGGCTGAGAAGGCTGATGGATCTGGACGCCCCTGACATCATCGTCAGAAACGAAAAGAGGATGCTTCAGGAAGCGGTGGACGCGCTGTTTGAGAACGGAAGAAGGGGAAGCCCCGTTTTAGGACACAACCACCGCCCGCTCAAGAGTCTGACCGACATCATAAAGGGTAAAAGCGGCCGGTTTCGCCAAAACCTTCTCGGAAAGAGAGTTGACTACTCCGGGCGTTCCGTCATCACCGTCGGCCCGGACCTGAAACTTCATCAGTGCGGTTTACCCAAGCAGATGGCTCTTGAACTTTTCAGGCCGTTCATTTACCAGAAACTTCAGGAGTGGAAAAACAAGGACGGAACTCCCATAGCGCCCACCATCAAAATAGCCAAAAGGTTTGTTGAAACCGGCGTGCCGGTTGTGTGGGACGCCCTTGACGATGTTATTAAAGAGCACATGGTTATGCTTAACCGTGCTCCCACCCTTCACAAATTGAGCATACAGGCATTTGAACCGGTGCTTGTGGAGGACAGGTCCATCAGGGTTCACCCGCTGGTCTGCCCCGCCTATAACGCCGATTTTGACGGAGACCAGATGGCGGTTCACGTCCCTCTGTCCATTGAGGCGCAGGCGGAGTGTCGCGCGCTTGTCATGTCCACAAATAACATATTGTCTCCCGCTCACGGCAAGCCCGTTATTCTGCCGACCCAGGACATGGTGCTGGGAATTTATTACATGACCAAGGACTCGGTCCACAGCAAGGGCGAAGACAAATTTCTCTCCTCTCCCGAAGAGGCGATAATGGCATACAACTTCGGCCATATAGGAATTCATGCGCGCATAAAGATAAAAATTAACGATGAGGTTGTTGAGACAACAACCGGCAGAGTGATTCTCTACCACGAAGCCATCCCCAAGACCATTCCGTTTGAACTTATCAACAAGCCCATGACCAAGCAGGAAGTGGAAAGCCTTGTGGACACCTGCTTCAGGAAAAACGGCGGAAAAGAGACGGTAATTATGGCCGACCGGATACGAACGCTCGGATTCAAGTACGCCACGAAGTCAGGCATCTCAATATCCATTAACGACATGCACATTCCGGACAGCAAGGAGCGGTTGGTGGAAAGGGCGCGGCAGGATGAGATGAAGGTTCAGGAGCAGTATTCTCAGGGGCTTATCACAGATGGCGAGCGCTACAACAAGATCGTGGATATATGGTCAAAAACCAGTGACGAAGTCGCTGACGAGATGATGGAAAACATCAAATTTGAAACCGTAACCGGCGAAGACGGCGCGGAGAAGCAGGGACCCAGTTCCAATCCCATATATATGATGATAGATTCGGGAGCGCGCGGCAGTAAAACTCAGGTCAGGCAGCTTGCCGGAATGAGGGGCCTCATGGCAAAACCTGACGGAACTATTATAGAGAAGCCCATAACCTCAAACTTCAGGGAAGGAATGAAGGTTATGGACTACTTCATCTCAACCCACGGAGCCCGTAAAGGTCTGGCGGACACAGCCCTCAAGACGGCAAACGCCGGGCACCTCACGAGAAAGCTCATAGATGTGGCGCACGACATAATAGTCACCGAAGAGGATTGCAGAACCATTGAGGGACTGCTTTATACAAACCGCGTTGAAGGGGGGAAGGTAAAAGAGCCCGTGGGAGACAGGGTTTTAGGCAGAGTGGCGGTTGACGACCTGAAAGATCCGGAAACAGGCGAGTTGATAGTGAAGGCGGGTCATGAAATAGGCAATGAAATTGCGGACAAAATCAATGAAAGCGGCATAAGCGAAGTTAAGATTCGCTCCGTTCTCACTTGCGATGCCGAAGAGGGTATCTGCCGCCTTTGCTATGGAAGAAACCTTTCAACGGGGAAACTTGTGGAAATAGGGGAAGCGGTCGGCATTATGGCGGCGCAGTCAATCGGAGAGCCCGGAACTCAGCTCACCATGCGGACATTTCACATAGGCGGCGCGGCGAGCCAGAGCGCCATGGAGCATACTCTTGAGTGCAACCATGCGGGCGTGATAAAGACATCCAAACTGAAAACAGTCATGACCGGCAGCGGCGAACTTGTGATTACAAACAGAAACAGCCGCATATCGGTTGTGGACTCCAAGGGCTACGAAAGGGAGAACCACAAACTTGAGTTGGGAGCGAGGCTGAAGGTCAAAGACGGCGACAAGGTTGAGGAAAAAACCCTTCTTGCGGAATGGGACCCTTACACCACCCCGATAATTTCCGAGACCTCAGGACTTGTCAGATGGAAAGACCTTGAAATAGGCATAACCTTCAAAGAGCAGGCGGACGAGGTTACCGGAATGCTTGAGAAAGTTGTGATTGAGTCAAAGAACACCAAACTTAAACCCGGAATAGAGATTGAGGGCAAACCGGCTCCGCAATCAGAGGATTTGCCCACGGGCGCCATCATTGAAAGAAATGACGGCGAGCAAGTCGGGCTGGGAGACATTATTGCCAAGATCCCGAAAGAAACCGCGAAAACCAAGGACATAACCGGCGGTCTGCCACGGGTTGCGGAACTGTTTGAAGCGCGCATTCCCAAAGACCTCGCCATTGTAAGCGAGATAGACGGCCATGTGTCATTCGGCGATGACTACAAAGGCAAGAGGCGCGTATTCGTCCAGCCGGAGGTCGGGGAGAAAAAGGAATACATTGTTCCCAGAGGGGAGCATGTCCTTGTCCGTGAGGATGACTTCATAATGTCCGGTGAAAAGATCGTGGATGGCGATGAAAACCCCCACGACATTTTGAAGATTAAGGGAGAGAAGGCGCTCAGCGAGTTTCTCGTCAATGAAATTCAGGCGGTTTACAAAATTCAGGGCGTCAGGATAAACGACAAACACATAGAGGTTATTGTCAGGCAAATGCTCAGGAGGGTCAAAATTAAAGATCCCGGAGACACCACCATGCTTCCCGGCGAGGCGGTAACGAAAACCCTCTTCCATAAAGAAAACTCCGAGGTTGAGAAAGACGGCGGCAAGCCGGCAACGGCCGAGCCCCTGCTTTTGGGAATAACCCGCTCGTCTCTGAGCACAGAAAGCTGGCTTTCGGCGGCATCTTTTCAGGAAACCACCAAGATACTGACCGAGGCCGCATGTGAAGGCAAAGAAGATAAACTCAAGGGATTGAAAGAGAATGTTATCATCGGCAGGATAATACCGGCCGGCACCGGGCTTAGCCTCTACAGAGACATCGGCATTGATTCCGAAGAGGAACCCGTTCCTCCAATACCTGTTGTAAAAGAGGAAAAATCTGAAGTTCCCGCGGAAACGTAACCTTGCCTCCCGTTTCGGACTGCATGGAAAAGAGTTACGACCCGGGCCCTCTTGAAACCAAATGGCGAACATTCTGGCTTGAGAGGGGGAAATCTCAAGACGGCGGCGGAAGGGGAAATGCCCCGGTTTTTTCCATTGTTATGCCGCCCCCCAACGTTACGGGCTCTCTGCATATAGGGCACGCTCTCAACTGCACATTGCAGGATGTTCTTGTCCGCTACAAAAAGATGAGGGGCTTTGATGTCCTGTGGATTCCCGGAACCGACCATGCGGGCATTGCCACCCAGATGGTGGTGGAGCGCGAACTCCTGAAAGAGGGAGTGAGCAGGGAAACCCTCGGTAAAGAGCGCTTTATTGAGAAAATCTGGGAGTTTAAGGAAAAATCAAGCGGACGCATATTTGAGCAGATAAACAGGCTGGGTTTTATACCGGACTGGAACAGTCAGCGGTTTACCATGGACGAGGGATTTACCGAAGCGGTAAAAAAAGTGTTTGTGGAACTTTACAGGAAAAACCTTATCCGGCGCGACAACAGGCTGGTCAACTACGATCCCGGTTTGAAAACCGCCGTCTCCGATTTAGAGGTTGAACAGAAAGAGGTTTCAGGGCGCTACTGGCACATCAGATATCCGGCCGCAGGCGGCGGCGACATAGTCGTGGCGACAACAAGACCGGAAACCATGTTTGGGGATACCGCGGTTGCGGTTCATCCCGAAGACAAAAGATACGTTCACCTGATTGGAACAGAGGTGGAAATTCCGCTTGCCGGGCGGTCTGTCCCCGTCATTGCGGACGAATACTCCGACCCGGAAAAGGGGAGCGGCGCGGTCAAGATAACCCCTGCTCATGACTTTAATGACTTTGAGGTCGGCAAAAGGCACAACTTGCCGCTTGTAAGCATTTTTGACGGAGACGCGCGGCTCAATGAAAATGCGCCCGAACCCTACAGGGGGCTTGACAGGTTTGAGGCGAGAAAAAAACTGCTGAAAGATCTGGAACACGGCGGCTTTCTGGTGAAAACCGAAAACATCTCGCACACTGTTCCATACGGAGACAGGTCCGGCTCTGTAATAGAACCCATGCTGATGGAGCAGTGGTATATGGACGTCAAACAGTTGGCGGCTGCGGCTGCGGATTCCGTCAGAAAAGGCGGAATGAATTTTCATCCGAAATTCTGGGAGCGGACATACTTTCAATGGCTTGAGAACATAGAGCCGTGGTGCATTTCAAGGCAATTGTGGTGGGGGCACGGGATTCCCGCATGGTATGGGCCGGACGGCGTAGTGTTTGTGGAAAAAGACGGGGATGAAGCGGCGAAAAGCGCATTTTCCCATTACGGGAAACAAGTTGAACTCACAAGAGACCCAAATGTTCTGGACACCTGGTTTTCATCGGCTCTGTGGCCGTTTGTTACCATGGGCTGGCCCCGCAAAAACGGGCTGTTGAGCAGATACTATCCCACCTCTGTCCTGATAACCGGCTTTGATATAATTTTCTTCTGGGTCGCGCGAATGGCTATGATGGGACTTGAATTTACAGATAACCCGCCTTTTAAGGACATATATATTCACGGTCTCGTGCGTGACAGCAAGGGCGAAAAGATGAGCAAAACCAAGGGCAATGTGATAGACCCGCTTGAAGTCGCCGACCGGTTCGGGGCGGACACCTTGCGTTTCTGCCTTTGCGCGCTCACATCGGGCGGAAGAGACATTGAAATATCAATGTCAACAATAAAAGGCTACAGAAACTTCATGAACAAGATCTGGAATGCGTCGCGCTTCATTCTTGAAACCCGCGGGGCAGGGCGGTTCTCCGCCGCCGTCCCTCCGGCGCCGGAAAAATGCGACAAGTGGATACTTGCCCGCCTGAATATGTCACTGGAAAAAATTGATATGTATATGGAAAACTACGAGTTTGGAAAGGCGGCGCAGGAGGCATACAGATTTTTTTGGAGGGATTTATGCGACCGTTATATTGAAGCCTCCAAGATATCCATCGGCGAGTCCGACAGCCGGACTTCCGATGTTCTTGCTTATGTTCTTCACTGCTCCGTGCGCGCCCTTCATCCCTTCTGTCCGCATCTGACCGAGGAAATCAACCAGAGGGTAAGGGCCGCCATGGGTCTTGATGAGATGAGTCTGCTTGATGAGGAATATCCCCGGAGTGAAGCGAATATCATCGGGGAATTCACCGAAGACCACATACGCATGCAGTTTGTGTTTGAGGGAGTAATTGATGAAATCCGCGCCGCGAGGGGCGCTGCGGACATTAAGATATCGGAGAAGGTCAGAGTGGCGTTTCTGACGGAATCCGGAAAAGACGGAGAGAATGTGAAGGATATTATTGAGTCTGAAATTGCCGTAATAAACAAACTTGCCGGTGTCTTATCCCATGAATTTTGCAAAGACCCGGATGAATTTTCAGCGGCGCCGGGTTTGTCGCGTTCCGTTTCATTTGCATGCGGAGACCCGTCAAAGAGGTTTAACATCAAACTGAAAGTTGAGCCCGGGCAAAAAGCCGCCGTCACCCAAAACGCGGAGGCCATAAGTAAAGATCTTGAAGATGTTTCAAAAAAACTGCTTGAGTGCGAGAGCAAACTGTCTGACCCTCTTTTTCAAAAGAACGCTCCCGAAAAGATCATCAACAGAGAAAAGGGGAAACGCCACGAATTTCTGCGGAGAAAAGAGGTTCTTGAGTCAGAATTGAAAAAACTGTCCGGCGGGGGAAAGCCCGTCAACCGGCAAACAGATTCATCTGGGCGGGGGAAAGGCTGAGGTCTTCAACCTCAACTTTGTAGTTTCCGGTAAAGCAAGCGTAGCAATATCCCTCTTGTTTTGTGCATCCTTTCTCACGAGGGAGGCCCTGCACCGCAATGTCTATTCCGTCCTTGCTCAAATACCCCAGAGAGTCGGCGGTTATGTAGTTCTTAATCCCGTCCACATCAAGCGAGTTTGCTATCAGTTCATCTTTGTTGGGAGTGTCTATGCCGTAGTAGCAGGAAAACCTCATGGGCGGCGAGCATACTCTCATGTGAATCTCTTTTGCCCCGGCGTCCCTGACCATTTTGATTATTTTTCTGCTGGTTGTCCCCCTGACAATTGAGTCATCCACGACAACCACTCTTTTATTTGTAATCACCTGCTCAATTGCGCTGAGTTTGAGTTTGACGCCAAAGTTTCTTATGGACTGCTCCGGCTCAATAAAGGTTCTTCCAACATAATGACTCCTCAAAAAACCCGTTTCATAAGGGATGCCCGTCTCTTCGGCGTATCCCATGGCCGCAGGGACTCCGGAGTCGGGAACGGGAATAACAATGTCGGCATCGGCGGGGTGCTCAACGGCAAGTTGTTTGCCGAGAGCCTTTCTCACCAGATACACATTGCGCCCGTTCATACCGCTGTCTGGCCGCGAAAAGTATATGTATTCAAAAATGCAAGCGGCCGGGCGCTCCGGGGCAAACGGTTTTATGGACTTAATTCCCTTCTCATCAATAACCACAATCTCCCCCGGCTCAATGTCTCTTACGTATGTGGCGTTTATCAGGCCGAACGCGCATGTCTCAGACGCCACCACATAGGAGTCTCCGGCTTTGCCCAGAACAAGGGGCCTGAATCCGTAAGGGTCTCTTGCCGCGACCAGTTGTTTTGAGTCCAGAAACACTATTGAATACGCCCCCCTGCATAATGACAGGGCGTAAATAATTTTTTGAGGCATCTCCGGCTCTTTTGACCTTGCCATCAAGTGCACAACCACCTCGGTGTCCGTTGTGGACTGGAATATAGCCCCGTCTTTTTCAAGTTGATTTCTAATCGTCAGAGCGTTTGTGAGATTGCCGTTGTGCGCAACCGCCATTTCTGAACCCGCGCGTGTTATGGCGATGGGCTGTATGTTGCTCGCGGAACTGGAGCCGGAGGTTGAGTAACGCACATGCCCGATTGCGCTTGTGCCGGGGAGATCTTTAAGCGATTCTTCGTCAAACACATCCGCCACCAGGCCCATTGCGCGTTTTCCGTAAAGCCGCCTGCCGTCCGATGTTACTATTCCCGCGCTTTCCTGTCCGCGGTGCTGAAGGGAGTGAAGACCCAGATAGGCGAGATTTGCCGCCTCCTTGTTGCCAAAGATGCCGAAAACCCCGCACTCTTCTTTCAGTTGAGATCTCATACCGTCCGGCGGGTCAGGGATTTTTCAAAGCCCTCAAGCCACAACCCCATGGCCTCCCGAAGCCCTGTTGAAAACATACCCTCAAACTCCATAACTCCGTCGCCCGTTACCACTCCGACCTTTTGAAACGGGATTTTGTGAGAGAGAAAAACATCGGTGATTTGCTTCTCATTCTCAGGGCTTGAGGTAACAACGGCGCGCGCCTGAGATTCGGAAAAGAGAATCACGTTGCCGTTCCCGACTCCGGGGCATACCCCGTCAAGGAGCACTGAGAACCCGACATTACCGTCAATTCCGGAAAAGCAACACTCGGCGAGAGCAATGCCCAGACCTCCCTCTGAAACATCATGAGCTGACTTGATTATACCCTTCCCGCAGCACTCCACCAAGGACAAAACCAGCCCCATCTCGCTTTCAAGATTCACGGAAGGCGGCTCGCCCGCAACTTCACCGGCAAGTAGCGCGGAAAAAAGACTTCCTCCCATATCTTCAAACGTCCGCCCCGCGATAAAAATCAAATCCCCTTCGTCCCTGAAACGCTTGGCAACCGTTTTGGAAATATCGTCAATGATTCCGACCATTCCTATAATGGGAGTGGGATTTATTGAAACCCCGGCGGTTTCGTTATACAAACTGACGTTTCCGCTGACTACGGGAGTTGAAAAATACTCTGCGGCCTCCGAGATTCCCTCCACGGCCTCGGAGAACTGCCACATGACTTCGGGGTTTTCCGGATTGCCAAAATTGAGGCAATCAGTAATGCCCAGAGGCCTTGCCCCCACACACGCGATATTTCTGGCGCTTTCGGCAACCGCCGCCTTCGCTCCCTCTCTGGGATTCAGAAGACAGTAACGGGAGTTGCAGTTGGAAGTCAAAGCAAGCCCCTTTGCCTCTCCTCTTATGCGGATAACGGACGCATCCGACCCGCCGGGGGGCAAAACGGTGGCCGTTCCCACCATGTGGTCATACTGCCCGTATATCCAGCGTTTGCTCGCGCAGGACGGCGAGGAGAGCATCCTGATAAAATTCTCCTTCTCCCCGCCTTCGGGAATAGGGGAGGGAGATGGGGGAGGGGATGCCGGTTTTTTCATCGGCCTTGAGTATTTCGGCGCGTCCGCAATGAGGTTGACGGGAAGGTCCGCCACCGGCTCGCCGTTTTCGGCGACAACAAGCCTGTTGTCTCCGGTAACCCGCCCGATTACGGAAAAATCAAGACCCCATTTTTCAAAAACTTTTCTCGCATCGTCCTCCCTGCCTTTTTTTATCACGGCAAGCATCCTTTCCTGAGATTCGGACAGCATAATTTCATAAGGCGTCATTCCCTCTTCGCGCCGGGGGATTTTGCCGCACTCAATCCATATCCCGTTTCCGCTCCGCTCCGCCATCTCCGCGGAAGACGAGGTAAGCCCCGCCGCTCCCATGTCCTGTATGCCAACCACTGCGTCCGTCTCAAAAAGTTCCATACACGCCTCTATAAGCAGTTTTTCCGTAAAGGGGTCTCCGATTTGAACAGTGGGGCGGTCTGATGAGGTTTCATCGCCAAAAACATCAGACGCCATAACAGCGCCTTTGATGCCGTCCCTGCCGGTTTTTGAGCCGACATATATGACTGAGTTGCCCACGCCCGCCGCGCACCCTGTGAAGATTCCGTCCTTTCGCGCTATGCCGACCGCCAGAACGTTAACAAGGGGGTTTCCGTTGTAGCATTCATCAAAATCAATCTCGCCCCCGACTGTCGGCACGCCCACGCAGTTGCCGTATTCCGCTATGCCCGATACGACTCCGTCCACAAGAAACCGTGTCTTGTCAAGAGACGGGTCGCCAAATCTGAGAGAGTCAAGAATTGCCACGGGCCTCGCTCCCATGGTGAAGATGTCTCTCAGTATGCCCCCGACGCCGGTTGCCGCGCCCTGACAGGGCTCTATAAAAGAGGGGTGGTTGTGGCTTTCCATTTTGAACACAACACACAGGCCGCCGCCTATATCCATCACCCCGGCGTTCTCTCCGGGCCCGTGAACCACGGCCTTGCCCTCCGTGGGGAATTTGCTCAGATGAACCCTTGAGCTCTTGTAGGAGCAGTGCTCCGACCACATCGCGCCGAGAATGCCCGTCTCAACCCGGTTGGGTTCTCTGCCGAGTGTTTTTTGTATCAGGGAATATTCCTGAGAAGAAAGCCCGTGCTCAAGGGCTTCGGCTTCGCTGCTGCAATTTGTCTCAGACGGATTTTGTGGCATCGGGCGAAAAATACGGGTCTGATTATACACGCGCCGGGCTTCCCTGTCATCAAAAGGTTTGCACATATGGCCGGTTTCCGTTAGTTTTCACGCCGAAATGCCGTGGGATATTGAATTAACGGAGAAAGCGGCGCTTGTCTCCATGAACTCCAATCCGGTCGGAGTCATGAATGAAGGTTTCTTTGAAGACCTTCGCTCCGCATTTTCCTCCCTTGCCGAAAAACACCCTTCAAAGCCCGTAGTGCTTGCGTCCGCTGCAAAGACGTTCTCTTCGGGTCTTGACCTTGATGAGTGCGTGCCTCTGTTCCGCCGGGGAGACAAAAAGGAGATTGACGTCTGGTTTGAGCGGTTTTTCAGTTCAATGGTTGCCGTGCTTGAGCATCCCGCTCCGGTTATTGCGGCGATAGGCGGGCATGCCATTGCCGGGGGGTGCTTGCTTGCGCTGTGCTGCGACATAAGGATTGCCGAAGAGGGGAAACCGCGCATAGGACTGAACGAGGAAACCATCGGGTTTCCAATGCCTATTTCCCTTGCCGCTCTGGTAACAGGGGCGCTCGGCACGCGGCGGGGCAAGCGCATAATGAAAAGGGGGGAGATTTACAACGCCCTGGATGCGCGTGAACTGGGCATTATCAACCGTATATGCCTGTCCGGAGAGGCCGCCCGCACCGCGCTCGCAGAAGCGGAGCGTCTTTTGAATTCGGATTCCGGCGGCAAAAAGGCGAAGGCGCACATTACGGGCAAGGTGAGGAAACTGTTCAACAAGGAAGACCGCTACCGTCTTGCGGGGAGACTTTCCGCCCCCGAAACGATTGAAAGACTGGAAGCCCTGATTCAGACCCTGAAAAAGGCAAAGAAAGGGGCAAAGACCATAAAAGAGGAAGAGACCAAAGCAAAGAAGGCGGCAAAGCCGGAGGAAGAGGGCAAAAAGAAAAAAGCGGCGAAGACGAAGAAAGAGGTGGAAGTTGTCAAGGTCAGGAGGCGTGTCAGAGCGAAGAAGACCACGGAAGAAGCCAAAGAGAAAAAGGCGGAAACAAAGAAGAAGACAACAAAAGCCCCGGCAAAAGCAAAGAAAGGATAATCTCAAGTATGCTTGAAATGAAAAATGAATGCCTTCAGTGCAATATCAAACTTGAACCGACCTCTGATGCTATGATTTGCTCCTACGAGTGCACGTATTGCCTACAGTGCGCAAGCGAGAACAACGGCATTTGCAAAAATTGCGGCGGTGATTTGCAGTTGCGCCCTAAAAGAAAGCAGGGAGAGGCATGACAGACAAAAACCTTGCCGTCCGCATGGCGCGGCGTGAAGACGCGGGCGCGATGGCTCAGATACTCATAGACATAGGCTGGTCTGAGAGGAGAAACGCCCTTGCGCCCGAAGAGGTTTCAGAACCGATAGAAAAACTGATAAGCGTCTCGTCCTCCGACCCCGAAGGGCACACGCTTCTTGTCGCCGAAGACGGCGGCGGCGGGGTGGTCGGGTTTGTCAATGTTCACTGGGTCCCGTTCATCATGCTTGCCGGTTATGAGGGCTACGTCTCCGATGTGTTTGTCAGCCCTTCAGCGGCGGGGACGGGCGCGGGGACGCTTCTTCTTTCGGCTGTTATGGACGAGGGAAAACGGAGGGACTGTTTCCGCCTTATGGTAACAAACGGAAAAGAAAAACCGTCCTACAAAAGGGGTTTCTACAAGAAAATGGGCTGGACGGAACGCCCCAAAGTCGCAAACTTTGTTTACTACTACAAAGAGCCATGGTCGTAGCGGTTTGATAACACGCGCGCGGGCGAGTAGTTTTATCTTTCATAATGGCACGGCAGAAGCAACAACAGTTTGAGGGAACAGAGCGGTATGTGGCGACCAGAGACCTTATCCTTGCGGTCAATGCGTCCATAACGCTTGAGAGGCCTCTCCTTGTCAAAGGGGAGCCGGGAACGGGCAAAACCATGCTGGCGTTTGAGATAGCCGAGGCGCTTGGCAAGTCTCTTATAACCTGGCATGTGAAGTCCACAACCACCGCCCAGCAGGGGCTTTACGAGTATGACGCCGTCGCCCGCCTTCGTGATTCCCAGTTGGGTGATGAAAAAGTCAAAGACATCGCAAACTACATAGAGAAGGGCAAACTGTGGGACGCCTTTGAATCCAAAGAGCAGTCGGTGCTTCTGATAGACGAGATAGACAAGGCGGACATAGAGTTTCCAAACGACCTGCTGCTTGAGTTGGACAAGATGGAGTTTTATTGCTACGAGTTGCGGAAGACCGTCAAGGCGGTGAACCGCCCGGTTGTCATTATCACTTCAAACAATGAGAAGGAGTTGCCGGATGCGTTTCTGCGCCGTTGCTTCTTTCACTACATAACTTTCCCTGATGTTGAGACATTGAAGGCGATAGTTGAGGTTCACCACCCCGGACTTGAAAAGAAGTTGCTGAACAGCGCGCTTGAGATTTTCTACTCATTGCGCGAGATAGACGGGCTGAAGAAAAAGCCGTCCACAAGCGAGTTGATTGACTGGATCAAGCTTCTGACCGCCGGAAAGATAGCGGCGGGAGAGTTGGAGAAGTTTGATATAACGGAGGAAGACCCGCCGTATGCGGGGGCGTTGATTAAGAATGAGCAGGATTATGAGATGTTGCAGATGTTGAGGTATCGGATGAAGAGGTGATATGCCCGTCAGTGAATTTATAGACACAATCAAGCGCGGTAACTGCGTGGAATTGATGCAAACAATGCCCGGTGAATGCGTTGATTTGATTGTTACAGACCCGCCTTTCGCCATTGATTTCAAAGCAAGCAGAGCAAACTACAACAGAAAAGAAAGCCGTGTTATTGAGGGATACAATGAAATCAAAGGCAATGATTATCAAACTTTTACCTTAAACTGGCTTTCTCAGGCGTCCAGAGTTCTCAAACAGTCCGGCAGTATGTATGTCTTTTCCGGCTGGAATCATCTTAAAGAAATTCTGATAGCAATAGACGAATGCGGGCTTACAACGATCAACCATCTGATTTGGAAATACCAGTTTGGCGTAACAACAAAGAGGAAGTATGTAACTTCTCATTATCATTGTCTGTTTCTTTGCAAGGATGACAGCAAAAGGCGGTTTTACCCGTTTTCCCGCTTTGGCAAGGAAGAAAAGACAGCAAACGGCGGCTCGGCTCACTACAAAGACAAAGAGGATGTATGGGATATAAAAAGAGAGTATTGGCAAGGCGATAAGAAAACGCCGACCAAGCTCCCGGCTGAAATCATTGAGAAGATTCTTGATTACTCAAGCAAAGAGGGGGATTTGGTTCTGGACCCGTTTCTGGGTTCGGGGCAGGTTGCCGTTGTCAGCAAGATGAGGAACAGAAGGTATGCGGGGTTTGAGATTGTGCGGGAGTATTATGAGTTTGCGCTGGAGAGGTTGAATTCGGGCAACTACAGGGTCAAAGACGATAATGAGGAAGATTTTGACGAAGAGAGAGTAGGGCTTTTCGCGTTATGAGCGTATCCGGTGAGGTTAAAAATGCGGTTAAGAAAATGAAAGCCGTTTGCGCGAAGATGCCTGTGGTATGGGACGGCAGGGAGTCTATTCTTGAAATGAAAAATGTCGGCTACAAACATTGGAAACAGATGGAATGGGCGGGGTTTTACTTTCAGTTTCTGTGTGAAAACGGGTTTGCCGATATTATGGAAATTCCGGGAAAGAAGTATGGCAATGTGGAGTTTGACGGGTTTAATGCAATCTCGTGGGACTTTAAGGCGCATGCAGCAAACACAACAAGCCATAAAGTCATTACAAACGATACGGAGGCAGTTGTAGATACCATTGACGATTATGGCTATTACGGGCTTGTTCTTGCCATAGGGGAGGTTGAATACAATGATGAGGAAAGAACCTTCAAGAAGTGGCATGATGAACTGAAAGGCGGGAAGAGTGATTATGAAAAGAAGAGGATAGAGAGAGGGGCAATGTCAAGAAGGCGCAAAACTGAATTTGTTCTGTCTGAGGTTCATTTTGTCTGCCTGAACAAAGAAGGGCTCAATCAATGTAGCGGGTCTTTCCAAGAGGGCTTTAGGAATTCGGGCGGCACTCCCAGAAGGGCAAAGGTGCTTGTGGATGTGTCTAATATTCCCGATGACTCAATTGTGATGAGTTGCAAAGTTGCTTGAGAATGGGCAGGACTACAAGATGTTGCAGATGTTAAGGTAACAGTAGCACCATCTTACCTTCCCTCATGTAAAACCTTTTTCCGCTCACCGCTGTCACTCCCAAGCATGTAAAGGCGCAACGCCCTTTCAGTCCTTATAACCCTCAGAACATATACCTTCTCGTTTTTAACCTTGTAAATCACCCTGCAGGGAGTAACAACAATCTCCCTGAAATTCGGCAGATACTCCCGCAATTCGGGAACTTTGCGCCCTGAATGAGGAAAATCGCCCAAACGCTTAACGCCGGAAAGAATCTTGCTGTGTAAAACCTGCGCGGCGACAGGGTTGTCAAAAGAGATGAAGTCCACAACATCTCTCAAGTCATTCCTTGCCCGCTCAGACCAAATTATTCTGGCCACTTCTTCTCAAACTCTGCTTCCATCTCTTCCTGCGTGTAGACCCGCCCGCTTGCTATGTCCATTTCCGCCTCAAGCAACTTCTCCAACATATCCACGCGCCTCTGCGTCATCTCGTAGTCGCCAACATCCACAAGATACGCGGACGGCTTCCCGTGTTCGGTAATCAACACCGGCTCTTTTGTTTTGCGAAGGTCGGCAAGGATTTTTGTCGCCTGCCGCTTGAGTGTGGTTACAAGTTCAGTCTTCATAATGAAGTGATACTATTCTGATACTTCTGTCTTGTCAACCAAACTACCTACAATTCTGTTTCTTTACAGCAAACAATACTCCTTTTGAATCGGAACAGCCGGTTGTCTCCAAGTCCCTACAATGACAGGTTTTGATCTTTTGACTCATAGGTTTTTTGTTAAGTGAATTGAGTTTGTCGCGGTCGCAACAGGGTCTGGTATCAAAATAGGCCATGGCTTCCCAGACCCTAAATCAGGATGTCGTGTCTCAGATTCTGGAATTCCTACCTCGTCCCTAATCCGGTCTATATGACGTAGCAAGCGAGCAGCCGTATCCGAGAGACTCCCGTCCGTCGTTAGTGCAAGCAGTTTTTCTCTCAATCTATTAGCAGGGATAGGCACTACTCTGAATGCATTATTCTTTGGAATCTCCGATGGAACATGCTTGGTAGTAATTTTCTCAACGGCTTGTGTGGCGAGAGAGGAGCATCTTGACTCTTCTTCAAATTTGATTAGCAAAAAGACTCCATCTTCATCGGGATTCCACGCAACCGCTTGAGCGATCTTCACATGCCCATGCAAAATAGGCCTTTTTTTCAACAATTCGTACGCATACATGCGTATATCAGGGCTTGAGGCAATTATATTTCCTAGTTCCTTTATTAGATGACTGTCTGCCATTGAACCACCTTCAAAGACACCTTGGGCAGTCAGATCAAGAATGTAGTGCGCAGAATTGGAAGTTCCAAATTGGAAAGCGGTCGTTTGCCACTCATAGATAGAATAAAACCGTGGATCTTCTTTAGCAAGATTAAAGAAAGCATCTTCTGCGCGTTCCGAAGTGGAATCGCCAAAGGCTTTTATCATATCTCTAAAGAGACGAGGGTCCCGTTGTTCTGGAGGCATTTTGCGGATCACATTTAATATCTTCGTAGGATAATCAACAAATGGTAAAAGACTCATCCATGCTTGTAATTCGTCGTTCTTGTTTGGCGTCTTCTCAATGATTTCAGCAATACTATTAGCCACAATCTCTGCATCTATGTCTTTTCCGGAAAGAGCCAGATGAAGAAGCAATCTTTCGCGGTCTTGCCTTGTTGGTGATAAGGCAATAAGTTGCTGAATCGTATCATCACGTTGCCCATGCGGTAACCGTGAGGCGGCGATTCCAAGTTTTACGGCGAGATTCTTCTGCTCATCCGTTGCACCTTTCGCTATTAATGAGTCTATTACGGCAAATATTGCTTCTGCTCCCGGCGAAGTCTTGTTCGGATTATCAGCACGGTCTAATCTTTTCTCTTTCACGCCAGAGAAATCTATACCAATCAAAGAGAAAGAACGCTTTTCTGATGGAGACTCGTTTGCAATCTGCCATTGTTTGGCAATTACTTTTGCTGCAAATTCACCAAAATGCTCATCCGTCAAATACGCTCGCATCATGTCAGATGTCTCTGGTGCGTTAATCGCCAAGAAAATAGGATAATACTTGCAAGTCATAGGCCGCTGGACTTCTTGAACAATACTCTGATACTCATGATACGCAGACCGTTGAGACTGGTAATTTGGTTTACTTTGTTGTCGCAAGACAGACAGAAAAGTCCGATAGCGTTGTAGGTTATCATCCAGCAAACGCTTCAAGATAGGCAAGAGGCTCACAGATGGCACACGGCGCGCAAGATTTGCTACACTGAGTTTTTGCCTACGAGTAGAGTCGTTAGATACAAGCAAACGTTCACCCCAGTCTTTTACCAATTCCTGAATTGTCTTGGTCGATTCCGAGTCGTAAGGTCTCTCTTGTCCAGTCTCTATATGGCGTGGACGTGAAAGGATATTTGCTAATCTTTCTATCTCTTGATTGTCCGCCAGTGCTGATCGCGTAAGAACCGCAGCAACAAGAGAAGGCCCTGACACATATTCAATACGAGATTGAAGCCCTCTGTAAATTTCACCAGTCATCTTGTCGTGTTCACCACTTGTTAATAAGCGTGTTTCTACATTCAAGAACTCCTCAAGGAAGCGGGTAGCAGATTTCTTTCCAAGCACTGATGCAGCGGATTCTGCACGCTCATCGTGACGAGTCGGATTATCCAGTGCCAGTTGAACTATCTCATTACCATCTATATTGAACTCGGCAGACGCTAACATATTAGCTGCATTATAAAATAGTGTGCGACCTGCACGTACGCGTTCTAACAAACCATTAGCAACCGCATGTGGGTAACGGTTGTGTGCTTCGCTAATAAGTCCGATTTCTCCACCCCATTGCTCTTCACCTCGTTGCTTTATCTTCATTGTGCTGATAATCTGGGTCAATTCAGTACTGTAATCTTCATTGTCTTGAGCAAACACAATCATGCGCAACTGATCAATATCTGACTTTTTGGCTCTACTTTGCCGTTCTCGAGCCTTTGCAAGGTTTTCTCTGACCTGTCTGTTACCTAATTCACTGACAAGGTTCTCACGGACAACCATGTCAAAAATCTCATCATCTGATTCTTCTAAAACTTCCGCAACATGTCGATTTGCTCGCTGGAAAATCAGATCCTCAATGACTGATTTCTTTATTTCGGAAACGGGGTCAGCCTTCGCGACCTCGGTCGCAATATCTATACCATCTATACCGCTACACCAAACCATTTCCTTCAGCAATACAAGCCGTGCGTCCGGAGGTAGTAACTTGATCTTCTTTCCAGCATCATCTCCGAGAATAGACGGCTTGAACTGTCCGCAATTCCTCAGTGCATTGAGGCTAATCTGTTCATCTTTGTTAGTGATTAGTGGCCAGACTGCATTAATGAATTCCGAGCGACCTGATGTAACCATGAAACGAAGGGCGCGGTCCACTTTTCCGGGCGCATGCCAACGTGTTATAGACTCTTGAATGGTCTTATCAATCCGCCCCCATACCTCATTTGTGGAACGGAAAATCATCTCGGCGGCGAGAATTGGATCGACATCAAAAGCAACGAGAATCGCTTTACCGCAAACAATTTGCCGGTCAGAGTCCCCGTGCGCAAGGCGCTCGATAGCAAATAGAATGGCTTCTTCCCATAACGGGAAATTGAATATTTCCGCTAACCCTTCGCACCTCTTGGAGTCAGAGACCTCTCCAATAATCCGACTCTCAATCCAATGAGATACATACCATTCTTGAAGTTGCTGATGTTGAAACGAATAGCCAGACTCACCCATACGCATAAGCACATGATTACTGACTAACGCATCAAGCACTGGGTTAGGTTCTGGCTTGTTTGTAATCTGTCCCTCGGAAACCAGCAAATCCCCTGTATCGGAAATAGATCGTCGCGCTTTATCCTCTGTAATGAAGGTATTTGAATTGCGCATGGCAAATACAGCCATATCTTCTAGATAGCGTTGCTGAAACCCTTGCACAACACCTTGTAATGCCTCAGCGTGGTTCGCGTTTTT